>DATCOK010000187.1:0-2734 GCA_036564765.1 Candidatus Acidiferrum sp.
CACGTTGGGAGTGATGACCGTGGAGCGCTTCAGCAATTCCGTGGCGATGAATTTGATTCCGGCAGCGTCGAGCAGCTCGGCGCCACTGGAGGATTTCATGACGGGATCGTGGACCACGTGGGCAAATTTGTAGGTGTCGAGGAATTCGGCGACGACGGCGGCGTTGCCGCGATTACCGAGCATGCCGATTTTTACCGCGGCGATGTCGCAATCCTTGGCGAGGATCTCCAACTGCTCGCGCAACTCCGCGCTGGGAGTGTTGTGAACGGCCTGCACTCCTTCGGTGCTCTGCACGGTGAGGGAAGTGACGGCGGCGAGGCCGTAGCAGCCGTGCGCGGCAAAAGTTTTCAAGTCGGCAGCGATGCCCGCTCCACAGGAGGGATCGAATCCCGCGATGGTAAGGAGCAGCGGCGGCGCCGCGTTGTTGTGATTGGCCATTTTTTTAGTTTGAATCCTCAGCGCGACTTAGCGCGCGATGCCTTAGTCTCGTTGCGGCGCGGCGTGCGTCACGACAATTTCGGCGCCACCATTCCGCGGGGATTGTTCCCAAGCGAAAATTGCCGGGCGCTCTTGGGGAACCGCCCAAAAACGCACCGGCAATTGCGAATGTACGCGTGCAAGATGCGCGACGCAAGAAAAAGTTATTAAAATCTGAAAAATGCGGCGACGCGGGCGAAAAAAGTTTCGCGCCGAGATTAAATAATTCTTAGGGGAAGAGGCCGCGTACCAGCGTGGCTTCGGCGACGCGACCGACGGCGAGAATCATGGCGCCGGCGCGCGGCGGAACGTGATGCTTGCGCATGGTCTCGACCATTTCGTGGAAGGAGCGCACGATGATTTTGTGTAGGCGGGCGTTCACTTCCTCGGCGTCCCACATCAGACCTTGCTGGTTCTGCACGGATTCGAAATAGCTGACGGTGACGCCGCCGGCGTTGGCCAGCAGATCGGGCAGCACGGTGATGCCGCGGCGCGCGAGAATTTCGTCGGCGTGCGGAGTGGTGGGGCCGTTGGCGGCCTCGGCGACTATGCGAGCCTTGATGGCTTCGGCGTTGTTCAGAGTGATGACGTTCTCGAGCGCCGCGGGAACTAGAATGTCGCACTTCATGGTGAGCAATTCTTCGTTGGTGGTGCGGGTAGCGCCAGGCATGCCGACGACGGTGCCGGAGCGTTCCTTGTAGCGGAAAGCTTTGAGCGGATCGATGCCGCGGGGATTGGTGACGCCGCCGCGAGTGTCGCTGAGGGCGATGATCTTGGCTTTCTTTTCCGCGAAGATGCGCGCAACGGTGGAACCGCAATGGCCGTAGCCCTGAATCGCGATGGTGGCGCCGCGCAGGGGAATTTTTTTCAGTTTGCAGGCTTCTTCCACGACGGCGACGAGTCCGCGAGCCATGGCTTCTTCTCGGCCATTCGAACCGCCGATGGAGGCAGGCTTGCCGGTGACCACGCCTTGCGCGGCGTGGCCGACGGTCATAGCGTAGGTGTCCATCATCCAGGCCATGGTTTGCATGTCGGTGTAGACATCGGGCGCGGGAATATCAAGAGCCGGGCCGATGAGTGGAAGAATTTCGCTGGCGTACCGGCGGGTGATGCGCTCGAGTTCACTTTTGGAGAGCCGCTTGGGGTCGCAGTTGACGCCACCTTGCGCGCCACCGAAAGGAACGTTGACCGCGGCGGTCTTCCAGGTCATGCCCGCGGCCAGAGCTTTCATTTCATCGAGCGTGACGTTGGGATGAAAACGCACGCCGCCCTTGGCGGGTCCGCGCGAAACGTTGTGCTGCACGCGATAGCCGGTGAGAACTTTGACTTGGCCGTTGTCCATCTTGGTGGGGATGGAAACTTCGAGGACGCGTTTGGGAGTGCGAAGAATCTGGCGCAAGCCGGGATCCAGCTTGAGAAACTCCGCGGCCATATCAAATTGAATCTGGGCGATGCGAAAAGGATTGAGATCTTCGCGGGGCGCGATGCGCGGCACCATGGGCGGCGCGCCAAGTGGTCTGGTGGGGGTGGTGGGTTTTGCGACCGTGGCCATGGGCTCGGGTCCTTTCCTCGTGTCGGTTTGTCGTACGACTATTTGACTGCTCGTCCGTACTGGTTCGTAACGTTTCCGGATACGTTCCTGTTGCGCGTGCTACTCAGCCGTTGGCTGCCAACGTCCGCGAGGAATTCAAATACGTGTCGCGGCAATTGGTGGAACAGAAATGCAACAACTGGCCGTCGCTGGCGCGCAACGGAATCGCCAGAACTTCCGCGAGATGAACGCCGCAGACCGGGTCGCGTACTAAAACGCGAGCGGCGGATTCGGTGTGCAGATCGCGCTGGGGTTCGAGCGGCTTAGACGGCTGCGACGGACGAAAAAACGCCGAGAGCAGCCGGGCGAAGATGCGCACGCCCCAGGTGATGAACACCAGCAAAAACAAAAACCTTAGCAATCGAGCAAGAAAGGTCATAGCTAATATGATGCCGCGGGAACTTTACCTGAACGCTGCCCGCAGGTGGTGAAAGGACGCGTTGAGGGGAGTGTATGCAAGGAGAAAAGGGCGCGTCAAACGAAAAGGTGTGAATTCAACGGGTTGCGAGGGGGTTTGGGGACTGCAAAGCAGGGCTGTTCCGGTGACGCTTGCTTTAACGTTCTATTTTTCATGGACATACGGGCCGAAGCTGGCAACCTTATAAACACTAACCGTTTAGTACGGCTCCAGCGGGAATTCGGTCGATGCCCATGTATGGGCGCAGG
>DATCOK010000188.1:0-7554 GCA_036564765.1 Candidatus Acidiferrum sp.
TGTTGCTGCCGACGCCCACACCCCAAGCCATGTTTTCCAGCGGATACTCGACGCCGTAACGCGCGCCGCCGGTGACCTTAAGGATGCCGTCGATCCGCGTGACATCCTTGCCGATGACGCTGCTTTCTTCCGGCACGCCAATCTCTCCTGAACTCTTTCGAAACTACGCTTCCGTAACGGTTTGCAACGCCCGCACCAGCGTGCGCTTGGCTAACTCAATCTTGAAACTGTTGTCCTTGTGGCCCTTGGCGTTACGCAACGCCACCTCCGCCGCTTTTCTAAAGATTCGCTCGCTTGCTTCCGCTCCGGTCAATGTGTGTTCCGCTTCCGGCGCTCGCCACGGCATCGTCCCAACTCCGCCGAGAGCCACCTGCGCCGTGCGAATTTTGCGGCCTTCGAGATCGATGATGACCGCGGCGGAGGCCAGCGCAAATTCATACGACGCGCGATCGCGGCGCTTCAAATAGTGCGACTTGGCATTTTTCGGCAGCGGAGCGAGCGTGACGTGCGTGATGATTTCGCCGGCGCCCAAAACGTTCTCGCGCTCCGGCGTCGTGCCCGGCAGCAGGTAAAATTTGGTGATGGGAATGGTGCGGTCGCCCTTCGGGCCGGTGACATGAATCGTGGCGTCCAGCGCCATCATAGCCACGGCCATATCCGAAGGATGCGTGGCGATGCAGTGCTGGCTGGTTCCCAGCACCGCGTGAATGCGGTTGTAGCCGTCGATAGCCGGGCAACCCGAGCCGGGCAGGCGCTTGTTGCAGGCGTAATTCGTGTCGCGGAAATAGTAGCAGCGCGTGCGCTGCAGCAAGTTCCCGCCGGTGGTGGCCATGTTGCGCAACTGTGGCGACGCGCCCGAAAGCAGCGCCTCCGACAGAACCTGATACAGGCGCTTCACTTTTTCGTCGTGCGCCAGGTCACTGTTGCGCACCATCGCGCCGATCTTCAACCCGCCGGCGGATTCTTCTTCAATTCGATCGAGCGGCAGTCCGTTGATATCGACCAAGAGCTTCGGCCGCTCCACCTCCAGCTTCATCAAATCGATCAGCGTGGTCCCGCCGGCCACAAACTTCGCGCCGTTCGGCGCGACACTGCTGACCGCCTGCCCCACGTCCGCCGCTTTCGTATATTGAAATTCGTACACGCCGCTCGCCTCTTAAAATCGCAAAACGCTTTCTAAACTTTGCTTAGCGCGGTTTTTACCGCTGCCACAATGTTGGTGTACGCGCCGCACCGGCAGATATTTCCACTCATGCATTCGCGGATATCGTCATCGCTCTTACCGCACGGCTCTTTCATCAGGGCTACCGCCGACATGATTTGCCCCGAGGTGCAGTATCCGCACTGAAACGCGTCATGTTCCAGGAACGCCGCTTGCACCGGATGCAGCTCCCCATTTTTCGCCAGCCCTTCCACAGTAGCGACCTCTTCGCCCTGATGCATGATGGCGAAGGTCATGCAAGAGTTGATGCGCCGGCCGTTCACATGCACGGTGCACGCGCCGCACTGCCCGTGATCGCAGCCTTTCTTGGTACCAAAGAGCCCGAGGTTTTCCCGCAACGCATCCAAGAGCGTCACCCGCGGTTCGATCTGCATATGGTGGGTCTTACCGTTAATTTTCAGCGAAACCGGAACGACCCCTGTCGTGCTGGTGACTTCGGCGGCTTCCGTTGCGGCGCCCGATTGCTGCGCGGTAAGGTCGCCCGAATGCAGCAGCGGAGCCGCCGTTGTGGCGATTCCGACCGTAGCGAGGTTCCCGAGGAAGGAGCGGCGGGAAACTTGGCTCGGCTTCTTATTGGCCGTCGGATTCGAATCTAAAATTTCGCTCTCTTCGGATTCTTTCAAGCTCAGCTCGCCGGTCTGCGTTTATAGGTGCGAAGTGTATTTATGACCGCAGCAACGCCACTCACGCAATGCCAGAAAGACCTTAGAAGGATTAGAAATCGAGGGCCTGTTCCGGGCGGTCTGCGTTGGGGCTCATAGGCTCATCAAAGGGCTTTCGGGCCGGGCTATGCCAATCGGCGTTTTTCGGCCCCTAAGGCGTTAAGAAAGGCGTCCCCATTCGCTGGTACTTCTCACCTTTAAACCTTAGTTTGCTACCGTTCGCCGCAAGCCGCTGGTACTCGTAGGCTTAACCAGTCAAACTATACGTGGTCAAAGACTTATTGGCCGACCCAGCTTCTGTATGCTAGGTTTTTGTATAGTACTTCCCGGCCCGGGGGCAGCCGTTCGAGCCAAGCATTCGAACGATGAGCGGGTACTCAGGTTACGAGTTTAGGTTTTGCAACGCGGAGGGTAGAGGTATATGCCAAATCGAATTGGTACGCAGATTTTCAGATCCATGGACTGGGTGCTGTGCAAGGCCGCCGGGATCACCTTTAACAGCATTCAGCATTTCAACAAGCGCAATCCGAATCCCTCGGTCACGCCGCAATGGTCCGAGAAGCCGCTGCTGAAGTCGTGGGAAAAGACCAAGCCCACTCTGGGGTTCCCGCGCCAGACCGACTCGCTCTGTCCCGCGTGCGTGAAAGAAGCGCGCGAAGCCATCATCGCCGGCAAAAAAGATTGGCGCGATTTGATGAGCGAAAAAGTCGGCGAAATCAAGGCCCAGATTATCGAGCGCGACGGTGAAGTCTGGATGGTGAAAGACTGCCCGCAGCACGGCCACTATGAAGACATGATGGCGGTGGACTCCAAGTGGCTGAACTGGATCGAGCAGCGCTACCCCGGCCGCGACATTCCGGCGCATAACGACGAAGATCTTCACAAGCACGGCTCCAGCACGGTGCGTTATGGCCGCGGCTCGGTGCTCACGGTCGATCTCACCAATCGCTGCAACATGATGTGCGATCCCTGCTTCATGGACGCTAACCAGGTTGGCTACGTGCACGAGCTCGGCTGGGAAGAGATTCAAGAAATTCTCGACAACGCTTTGAAGATTAAGCCGCGCCGCCAGATGTCCGTGCAGTTCAGCGGTGGCGAGCCGACCATGAGCCCGTACTTCCTGCAAGCCGTCGCCTACGCCCGCAAAATCGGCTACAACAGCGTGCAGGCCGCCACCAACGGCATCGAGTTCGCGAAAAGCAAGGAATTCTGCCGCAAGGCCTTCGATGCGGGCATGCGCTACGCCTACCTGCAATTCGACGGCATCGGCAACGACGCCAACGGCCACCGCCAGATCGGCAATCTCTTCGACGTGAAGCTGCGCGCCATCGAAAACATGCACGAAGCCGGCATCGAAATCGTGTTGGTGGTCACCATCGTCAACAACGTGAACAACGATCAGGTCGGCACGGTCGTGAAGTTCGCCATGGAGAACCCCAAGAAAATCGCGTTCGTCAGCTTTCAGCCGGTTTCCTTTACCGGCCGCGACGAAGACATTACTCCGGAACGCCGTCTGCGCCAGCGCTACACCCTTTCGCACTTGGCGAAGGACGTCAGCAACCAGGTCGGCAAAGTGGAGCCGACACGCGACTGGTTCCCCATCTCCTTTATCAGCACCTTTGCCGGCTTCTCCGACATGGTCAAGGGCCAGGATTCGCAGTGGGGCTCGCTCTCCTGCGGCTGCCACCCGAACTGCGGCGTGGGCACTGCGCTCATGATCAACAAGGAAACCAAGGAATGGGCTCCCGTTCCGCGCTTCCTCGACGCTGTGCAACTCACTAAAGACGTCACTGACATCACCGACGCGGCACGCGGCAAGAACTTCTCGAACTTCATGATGGCCATGGCGCTCTTGAAGAACTACAAGCCGTTCCAGGGTCCCAAGGGCCTGAAGCTCTACGACCTCTTCAAGAAGTTCGACAAGACTTGGGCGCTGACCAAGGGCTCGGAAAAGAAATATGGACGTACATCTCCCGAGCGCACCTACGAAGACGCCATGAAGCGTCGCCAGACCGATCCCTGGAATTTCCTGTTCATCGCGGGAATGTGGTTCCAGGATTTGTTCAACTACGACTTCCGCCGCACCGAAATGTGCATCATTCCGTACGCCACGCAGCAGGGTGAAATCTCCTTCTGCGCCTACAACACCGGAGTAGGCTGGCGCCAGATCATCGAAAACATGCACAAGAACGCGACTGTGGCGCAGTGGTACAAGGAACACGGCAAGCACGAAATTTACGCCAAGGGTAAGGCCGTGAATTTGGACACCTTCGAACACTCGCTCATCATCGACGCCGATGATGCCGCGCGCGTTCGTCATCTGGAACACGACATTCCTTTGACCGCTTCGGAAGAAGACCGCATCCGCCGCAAGAAGGCCATGGCGGAACAGGCCAAGGTCCGCGCTATCTACGAAGAACTGGTGCTGAAGAAGCCCCAACCGACAGTCGTGCAGATCGGCAGTGTCTCCGACATCACCAAAGCCGTACCCGCCAACTTCAAGCCGGTAACTATCGCCCCGGCGGGCAATGGAAACGGAAATGGCAACGGCCACGCGGTAAAAGAAACTGAAGCCGAAGCAGTGGCTGGCGACTAAGCGCCACTATAACTGAACGATTCGCTGCCCCGGTTTTTCACGGGGCAGTTTTTTTGCCTGCAACCTAAGCGCGAGTTGCTGCCCCACCATGAGGTTTGTAGGGTGAGCCTCTTATCCTGGCCATCCAAGTTGGCTCTGCGCCACGCCTTTACATCGCCGCAATCACTTCGATCTCCACCAACGCATCCTTCGGCAACCGCGTTACCTGCACCGTCGACCGCGCCGGCGGCGCCGCCGTGAAATACTTCGCATACACTTCATTCATCGCCGCAAAATCATTCATGTCCTTCAAAAACACCGTGGTCTTCACCACGTGATTCAAATTCGAACCGCCCGCCTCCAGAATGGCTTTTACATTTTCCATCACTCGCTGCGTCTGCTGCGCCGCATCCGTGCCGGTCATCTCCGAGGTAGCCGGATCAAGCGATACCTGCCCTGACACAAATAACAATCCGCTGGCCCGCACCGCCTGCGAGTACGGCCCAATCGGCTTCGGTCCGCGTTCGGTGAGCACGACTTCTTTCATGGTGTGACCTCCTTGGAAGATGCGGTTCTGTCCACTGCATTGTTCTCATACTTCGCGCGAAAATCCGCGGGCACTCCCGGGTGCTTCATCCACAAGCGCACGAACTCTGCGGTGTTCTTATGCGTCTCCTGATCGAACGCCGCAATCAGGTCGTTCAGATCGAAGCCTCCGCTGCGCCGCGCGTCCAGCATATGACGGATGGCCTTGCGGAACATCTCCCGGCCATAGCGATCCTCAAGTCCGTAAAAAAACAGAAAACTCTTCGCGCGCACCACGTGCTCATCCTCCGCTTGCGACGAGCGTGGCTGTTTTGGAACCACCGCGAGCGCACGGCGAATCATTTCCAGGCGCGAACTGGGACCTTCCAGCGTTTGCTCGCCCACCGCTGCGGCAAAAGCCGGAAGAGCGGATAGCGGCGGAACTTGTTCATAAAATCCCGGGCTTTGTCCGTAACCAAGCCAGCTGGCCGCCAGGGCTGGCGCCGCTCCCGAAATGATGCGCTTGGATCCGGGGCTCGCGTCGATCATCACGCTATCTAGAGAAATCATCTCGCCGGCACTCTCTTCGCTGCCTGCTCCAAGCAACTTTTCGTTTCTGGAATTCTGCTCGCTGAAGCAGCCGGGAATCACTGGGCACTCCACCAGCCACAGCGGCGGTTCATTCTTGCCCGACGCATGCCGCCGGCCTAGAAAGCCTGCCGGCGCTTGCGCCACCGAGCGTTCGCCAAACACGGTGTCGTAACTGTCCAGGATTTTTACCAGCGAATCACTCACTTGGCGTGCATTGCCCGCATCCTGCTGCTGGCGGGTCCAGAGATAAATCTTGGCCCGCGACGTTCCGATCTGTTTCGAAACGTAGCGCCCGGCGATCACATACGGATAGATATCCGCCACGCGCTGCGTCGCTCGCACTTCGAGTTCTTCGCCGCGCGTCTTCGCTTTAATCTTGTCGCCGCTGCTGTGCACTAAAAATCCTTTAGGCAAGTGCAGCGTCAGGCTCCATTTCGCCGGCGGAACACCCCCGGTGGCAAAAATCCCCCGCGCCGGCAGCAACTCCGCGGCCCAGCCTTGCGCGGGCAGAAAAAACGCATCGGGAGTGAACGCCAGATGGGATTCATTCGGCTCCGCCGTTTGCAAGTCCATGGCGACCTGAAGGCTGCGATGCTCCGAAACTGCCCACGCGCGCGGAAACGTCAGCAGGGAATTGCGCGCATTCTCCGGGGATTCACCGGGCGTAACCTCTTGCCCATCCCAGCTCAAAGTCAGGTTGGCGGCCCTGAAGCGTCGCCGCCCCGGTAATCGCAGTTCCAACGCTGAAAGCGGCATGGTGCCGTTATTCGTCAACTCATAACGAGACTTGATGGCAATATGCGGCGGCGGCCCCGGCACGAAACGCACATCGATATTCTGTTTGTCGATCACGTATCCCGGACCAAACGACGCAGTGCAGCCAACCGCAAAAATACAGCCGGCAAACAGTACGGCGATCGGCAATTGTCGAAGGTCGAAGTAAGGTTTCACTGCCACGATTGTAGCGAGGATTTAGTGTCCGAAGAAATTTGCTTCATCGCGCCGCGATTGAGCGAGGCCGCCGCTAGCGAGGCCTGCGCCCGCGGATGCGTACAAAGCCGGTTCCGTAATGGTTGCGCGCCGTTTCGCGCGCGGTAACTTCCCGCTCGGCCTGCTCGTCGGTCATTCCCGCGTTAATGCGTTCGACAATCTGCGCTTCCGTCAGCCCGGTGTTTTTCAGACGCGCGATTTCGGCGCTGGAGAGCGTGGGCTGGTCCTGCAAGTGCCTGCGCACCAGCGTCTGCACCGTGCCATCCGACAAACCGATCAGCCGTAACGTCACCGCATCGCCGCTGACCGAATCCAGTTTATCCACGCGCGCCAGTTCCAGAATCTGCCGCTCCTCGAAGCCGGCACCCGCCATGTTCCCAGCGGCCTCGGCATCCGCAAATACCCGATGGTGCTGGTGCGCAGCCGCAACCAGGGCCACGCAGGCTTCGTCGCTGAGTCCGCTGCGCTTGGCGCTCGCCAGTTGCTGCGTCTCGGAGTCTGATGTATCCAGCTTCTTCAACTGCTCCACGCTAGCCGAAGACATGCCCACATTGACGAGCGAGCGGTAATCCGTGAGCGGATGGTGCCCGCAACCTCCCGCAAGAAACGCGGCGCAGGCAAGAATCACCCAGGAAAACCACGTCGTGTTGCGAATGCATGCGTCACCACGCGAGGAAGCTTTTGGAACTAGCATGATTTCATTGTAGCGGACGCCATATCACCGCTCCGGCGCTGTGCGTTGGGCGATACCGGACGAACGGACAGGTAAGGGGGCGTAGCGTAGATCAGACTGCGATTCACCAAAAAGTTGATGTTAAGCGGTCTGCGTGACCCGCTCCACGCCGTGCACCGCGGCAATCTTGCGAATATTCACAAGAATGGTCTCGAGCTGCCGCCGGTCGACAATCTCCAGGCTGGCGTCAATCCGCGCATTCAAGCCATCCGGCCGGCTCACCAGATTGCGAATGTTAGAACCCGCGCCGCTGATG
>DATCOK010000189.1:0-1590 GCA_036564765.1 Candidatus Acidiferrum sp.
CATCCGGGTCATTCTCGATTTCGTGGTCAACCATACTTCCGACCAGCACAAGTGGTTTATCGACTCACGCTCTTCCAAAACCTCCAAGCACCGCGACTGGTACATCTGGCGCGACGGCCAAGGCGATCAGCCGCCCAACAATTGGCAGTCGGAATTTGGCGTGCCCGCCTGGACCTTCGACAAAAAAACCGGGCAATACTATTACAACTATTTTTATCCCCAGCAGCCGGACCTGAACTGGCGTAATCCCGCTGTCAAAGAGGCCATGCTGGACGTGACGCGCTTCTGGTACAACCGCGGCGTGGCCGGCTTTCGCCTGGATGCCGTCGACACGCTGTTTGAAGACCCCAACTTGACCGACAATCCTTCCGCGCCCGGCAAGGATAAATTCGGACGTCCCAATTTTGCCCGCATTCACAACACCAAACTGCCGGAGGTGCACACGGTCCTGCAGGACTTGAGAAAGATTGCGGACGAACACGACGCGGTGCTCATCGGTGAAACGTGGACCAAAGATATTGCCGAGCTAAAAAATTATTACGGCGAGCACAGCAACGAATTGCAGATGCCCATGGACCTGATGTTCGGCACGGTGAATAAACTTTCCGCGCCGGAATTTCGCCGCCAGATCGCTGCGGTGGATAGCGCCGGGGGCTGGCCGGTATTCGTCATCAGCAATCACGACATGATGCGTTCCTACAATCGCTACGGCGACGGCGCGCATAACGACGAAATCGCTAAGCTGATGGCCGCTCTGTACCTCACCCTGCGCGGCAGTCCCATTCTTTATTACGGCGAAGAACTGGGCATGGAGAACAACAATCCCAAGCGTAAGGAAGACGTGAAGGATCCCGAAGGAATCACCGGCTGGCCCGGTGAAATTGGCCGCGACGGGGAGCGCACCCCCATGCAATGGAGCACCGCCGCCAATGCGGGCTTCAGCAAAACGACACCATGGCTGCCGGTGCCGCCCAGTCATAAAACTCACAACGTGGAAACGGAGCAGAAGGACCCCAATTCCATTCTTAGCGTCTATCGCCAGTTGCTGGCCATGCGCCATAAAGAACCGGCGTTGGTCAACGGCGCATACGTCGCTCTGAACGAAGAGGATCCCAACGTGCTCTCCTACTTGCGCAAAGCGAACGACGAAGCGGTCCTCGTTCTGCTGAATATGTCCGCGCAACAGCAATCTGTGCGATTAAATCTGGAGCCGGCGGGCTTCAGCGCGCCGAAGTTGTCGCCGCTGCTGTCCACCGGAACAGCGCCAGCGGCGGGCAGTGCCGAAGGGATTACGCTCGCGCCATTCGGCGTGATGATCGCCAAGGTCACAAAATAGATCCTGGTGCCGTCGGGTGTTGCCGGGATAAAAAAGCGGCCGGAGGTAAGACCGAACCGGGCAAAAAGGGGCAGCGCGAGGTTCCGGAAGCGCTATTGCAGAATCCAGGTTCGGGGACTCTCGACAAACTTGAACGCATAGCGTGGGTACGGCGTTGGGCACCATTCCACGCGGACAACCCGCGCGCTGCCTGCCAATTGCTCTTCCGCGCCGACCACATCGACGTCTACCAAGCCATCCACGGCTAATACCTG
>DATCOK010000190.1:0-3738 GCA_036564765.1 Candidatus Acidiferrum sp.
CGATGGCGGTGGCGCGAGAGAGGAAGCTGGATCATCTGTCACTGTTTGGCGACGTGGACATGGTGGGATTCTGGGAAACGGTGCTGATTACCTTTTTTGGCATGGCGTTTCACTTGGCGACGAATCCGAGCGGAGTGACGAATCCGAAGTCACGCTCGTACATGGGCGTGGGCGCGTTTCAGATGGTGAAGCGCACGGCGTATGAGGCGAGCGGCACGCATAAGCGGCTGGCGATGGAGGTGATTGACGATATGAAGCTGGGGAAAATCGTGAAGGAGGCCGGGTTTCGCTCTGGCGTAGGGATTGCGCAGGATGCGGTGGCGGTGCGCTGGCATGCGGGCGCGGGAAATGTGATTCGCGGAGTGACCAAGAATTTTTTTGCGGGAGCGGGATTCAGCGTGGCACGGGTGATTTTTTCGATTGCCGGATTATTGCTGACGAATGTTGCGCCGTTTTTTGGCGTGGTGTTTGGGCATGGCTGGGTGCGGGTGCTGGCGGCGGTCGGCGTAATGATGGCGCTGGCGTTGCACTGCGGCGTGGATGTGGTGCTGCGGGCGTCGCCGTTGTATTGCTTGACGCTGCCACTGGGGGCGGTTTTGTTTGGGTATATGTTGCTGCGGTCGATGATGGTTACGCTGCGGCAGGGCGGGATTATCTGGCGCGGGACATTTTATCCGCTGGCGGAGTTGCGGCGCGGGGCAGTTTAGGTCGCTTGGAGATTGCGATCAGGGCGATGCGGGATTATTCGGCGGCGCTGGCGCTTGGTCCGCTGCTGAGGGGTCGAGTGTGGGTTGCGGTGGAGCGGCGGGCTCGATAGCGACCAGGCCGGCGAGGTCTTTTTGTTTCAGGCTGCGGATGCGGTCGCGGAGTTGGGCGGCTTTTTCGAATTCGAATTTCTTGGCGGCTTCCCTCATTTGTATTTCTAATTGGCGCAACATTTCGGCTAGCTGATCGCCGGTTTTGATGTTGGCAGCGGCGGCATCGAGCACGCCATCGTCCAGCGGAATGCTGACGTAATCGGCTTCGACGATGCGGGCGAGATCCATGTCCACAGACTTGATGATGGACATGGGAGTGATGTTGTTTTCCTTGTTATAGGCCGTTCGCTTGTCGCGGCGACGGTTCGTTTCGCTGATGGCTTGTTCCATGGAGCCGGTGCGTCGGTCGGCATACAAAATGGCGCGGCCTTCGATGTGGCGAGCGCAGCGGCCGATGGTTTGGATAAGCGAGGTCGCGCTGCGCAGATAGCCTTCCTTGTCGGCATCGAGAATGGCGACGAGCGAAACTTCGGGCAGGTCGAGGCCTTCGCGCAAAAGGTTTATGCCGATGAGCACATCGAATTCGCCGCGGCGTAGATCGCGAAGGATGCGGATGCGATCGAGAGTTTCCACTTCGGCGTGGAGGTAGCGGCAGCGCACGCCGATTTCCGCAAAATATTCAGAGAGATCTTCGGCCATGCGCTTGGTGAGGGTGGTGACCAGGACGCGTTCGTTGCGATCGGCGCGAATGCGAATTTCTTCCAGCAGATCATCGACCTGGCCTTTGACGGGGCGCACTTCGATTTGCGGATCGACCAGGCCGGTGGGGCGAATGACCTGCTCGACGACCACGCCGCCAGATTTGGTGAGTTCGTAAGGGCCGGGCGTGGCGGAAACGTAGACCACTTGATTGAGGCGATGCTCAAACTCTTCGAAAGTGAGCGGGCGATTATCGAGTGCGCTGGGCATGCGGAAACCGTAATCGACGAGCGTTTGCTTGCGGGCGCGATCCCCATTGAACATGCCGCGGACCTGGCTGACGGTCTGGTGGGATTCGTCGATGAACATCAGGAAATCCTGCGGAACGTAATCGAGCAGAGTCGGCGGAGCCTCGCCGGGCAAGCGGCCACTCAAGTGGCGCGAATAATTTTCAATGCCGTGGCAGTAGCCGACGGTGCGCATCATTTCGATGTCGAAGAGGGTGCGCTGCGTGACGCGCTGGGCTTCGACGAATTTTCCCTGCTTCTCCAGTTCCCTTTTCCACCACTCCAGTTCCGCGTAGATGCTCTGGATGGCGCGTTCCTTTTGGTCCTGCGGGACGACATAGTGGGATTTCGGATAGATGGAGACGCGCGGCAAATCTTCGTGGCCGGCGCGAACCTCTCCGGTGAGCGGATCGATCTGGCGCAGAGTTTCAATCTGCTGGCCCCACATCTCGATGCGGTAGCCCTGGTCCTGATAGGGGGGATAAATTTCGATCATGTCGCCGCGCACGCGAAAGGTGCCGCGGCGTAGATCCTCGGAGCGTTCGTACTGGATGTCGACGAAGCGGTGGAGCATGGCTTCGCGGGAGATTTGCTGGCCCTTCTCGAGCAGGACGATTTGGCCGTAGTAGGCTTCCGGCGAACCGATGCCGTAGATACAGGAGACGCTGGCGACCACGATGACGTCGGTGCGCTCGAAGAGCGAGCGAGTGGCGCTCATTCGCAGCTTGTCGAGTTCATCGTTGATGGTGGCTTCTTTGTCGATGTAGATGTCGGCGGAGGGGACGTAGGCTTCGGGCTGGTAAAAATCGTAATAGCTGACGAAATATTCAACGGCGTTTTCAGGGAAGAAACTTTTGAACTCGTGGTAGAGCTGGGCGGCGAGGGTTTTGTTGTGAGCCAGAACCAGCGCGGGGCGATTGGCAGCTTCGATGAGCTTGGCCATGGTGAAGGTTTTGCCGGAGCCGGTTACGCCGAGCAGGACTTGTTCTTTGTCGCCGGATTCGAGGCCGCGGAAGAGTTGCTCGATGGCTTCGGGCTGGTCGCCGCGTGGTTGGTAGTTGCTGTGGAGTTTGAACTTCATGTTGAGAGTACCTGTCGGGTCCGGTGATTTTTTTGGTTAAGAGAGAAACTTTCATTATACGCGGAGAAGGAGGGGATTGAAAAACCGAAGATGTTGCTGACCAAAAGCCCCACGCGAAAACCGTCGTGTGGGGCACCCGCGTAATACGAATTTAGTGAGCGAGGAGCAGGAGTTCGGTGTGGCTGGCGGCGGTGATGGTGTAGCGGATCTGGTTGGAGTTGTCGGATTTGGCGATGATGACGTCCATGGATTGTTTGGCGTTTTCTGTGACGCGGGTGACCAGGCCGGTGCGCAGGGAGATGTAGGAGATCGTTTCGTTGGAGCCAGCGGCGGAGCCGGAGGTGCGGAGGGCGCGGAGTTTGTAGTCGCCGGGCGTGGTGTCCTTGATGGGCGATTTTTGTTTTAGGGTGGCTTGAGTCAGGACGACGGCGCAAGTATCTGACTGGGAAGCGGCGGGCTGGGCTTCGCCTGCATCGGTGATTTGTACCGGCGAGCACGGTTCGTCGCGCACATAGGTGGAGGTTCTTTGCCATTCGAGGCGGTCGATGGGTGAAGGAGCTTGCTCGGGCTCGGTGGATTTCCAAGACTGGCCACGCTTGACGCCATCGTGGGGAAATGTGGCCGCGATGGCGAATTGCCGGAGCCATTGCTGCCAGGCGTCGCGCTGCTCGGAGAACATGCTGTCGATGTTTTTGATCGAGTCGATACGACCATCGGCAAGGATGGTGAACTCGACGAATTTGTCGCTGGAGTTTGGCGACGGCTCCGTCGGCGATGGCGTATTGCCTGGTGTTTTTGCAGTTTGTGAGGCGTTCACGTCCTGCAACTGAGAACGAGCGTGGATGACGGCGCGGGCGCCTTGAGGTTGAACATTGAGAATTTCCAGATTGACGATCCATTGGGCATCGGCTTT
>DATCOK010000191.1:0-2764 GCA_036564765.1 Candidatus Acidiferrum sp.
GCGCGGTACCAGCCTGGAGAAAGCGATTCGCTGGTCGCGGCAACTCTCCGAGTATTTTTCGCCACACAACGGCAAAGGTGTGCGCATCCTGGGGCCCGCCGCGGCTCCACTCGCCCGACTGAAAAAAGAATATCGCTTTCAGTTTTTGTTGAAGTCGCCCAAACGCGCTTTGCTGACCAGACTCTTGACTGGAGCGCTCGATCATTGCGCCGCCCAGGAGATTCCCGACACCGCGGTGCTCGTGGACGTGGACCCGCTCAGCCTGATGTAGCGGTAAGAAATTCAGGCGCGAATCTGCTTCGTGCGCCAAAAATAATATGCGGGCAATCCGAGCAACAGAATTATCACGCCGGCAGCCAGATAGCGAAATTGTCGCGGGTCGCTGAACGCCAGAAAGACGGCGTTGCCCACGATGGCAGCCGCCACCAGCACGAAAATTGCCGGTGTCCATGGATAACCCGGAACGCGGTAGGGAATCGGCAGACCTTTCGAAGCCCGCCTAATCGGAAAGATTGCCGCCGCGGCCAATCCGTAAAAAATCCAACCTATAAAAATTGCACCGGAGGCCAACTCCGCGAACTGTCCAACGCAGGAAAGTATGGCGGACCACGCCCCTAACGCAACGATGGCCCACATCGGGGTCTGAAAGCGCGGATGCACTTCGGCCAGTTTCTTGAAAAATAAATTGTCGTTGGCCATCGCGTAGAAAACGCGCGGCGCAGTAAGCACCACGCTGTTAGTGGCACTGAAAGTAGAGATCAGAATCGCAATGGCCACGATTTTTCCCGCCCACGGCCCCATCACCGCTCCGATGGAACTGGCCGCGATGGCATCGCTGGCCGTGGCAGCCACGGGCCCCAGGGCGACGAGATAAGCCACTACCGCTATTAAGTACAGCGCCATCAGGAATAGCGAGCCCATCAGGAACGCCTGCGGAAATGTTTTTTGTGGCTTCAACACTTCGCCCGCGCTGTAGGTCCCGAACTGCCAACCCTCGTAGGCCCACAGCACCGCAATCATCGCCAGGCCAAAGTTCGATGCCAGCGAAAATCCGTGCTGCGAAGTTCCCATGGCGGGTGGCAAATCCGTCGCATGGTGCCCCAACGACAGCAGCACCGCGCTCAAAATCGCGACCATGGCCACTTTGGTGAGCGTCGTCCAGTTCTGTAAATCCGAACTCTTGCGCGTGCCCCACACATTGACCGCGGTGACCACGCCAATCATCACTACGGCGATAATCGTCGAAGTCACATTCGTCAGCGGAACAATTTCCGCCAGGTAACGCGTGAATGCGTGCGCCAGTGCCGCAATGGTTCCGCTGGCGATCATCAAAAACAGGCACCAGCCGTACAAAAATGCCGGCGCACGCCCAAAGCCGTCACGAATGTAGCAATACAACCCGCCCGCTTCAGGATTGGTGGCGGCCAATTCCGCGTAGGTCAACGCTCCCAGCAGCGAAAGTACGCCGCCCACCAGCCACACCAGCAGCGAAAGCCCCACCGAACCGCCCAGTTGGCGCAGAATCAGGCTGGGTGTGAGAAAAATTCCCGAGCCGATTACCGAGCCGATAAACAAAAATAAAAGATCGCTGAGTCTTAAAGTGCGAACCAGTGGGGGCATAGGGTGTCGGAGTTTGGAATCCGTCCGGACCGACGAAGCATGATAACCGCAGTGGCGCCCCGGACAACGTTAACTTCGCAGTGCGTGTCCCTTAAAGATTCGCGATGGGCGCGGGCATGAAGCACAATAAAAAAATCAGCAGAGCCAGCGCCGCAGCCACGCGGCGCTCCGTATCCAGCGGCGCATCGTCATACACCGGCGCGCTACTCAGAAATCTCAGCCCGAATAAGAGCGCCGCCCAGATATACCAGCCAGTCCAGTGCCGCACTAAACCGAGAACCAGTAAAAGCATCGGCAGGAACATAGAAACAAACCGGTGAACCCGCGCGCTCAACGAACTAAGGATGTGCCCGCCATCCAATTGACCGGCCGGCAGGAGGTTCAGCGATGTAGCAAACAATCCCACCCACGCCGCGCGGCCGACCGGGTTCAACAGCAGATTGCCAACCGCCACGCCCGGATGAAACAGGCGCGCCAGCAAATGCAGGATCAACGGAACACCAAAAACAATATCCGCATTGGCCGGGTCGGCCAGTCCCGGAACAATCTTCGAATGCAGCACTCCATACATGAGCGCGGGAAACGCGAAAAAGAATCCCACGAAGGGGCCCGAAGCGCCCACATCGAAGAGAGCCCGCGCATTGCGGATCGGCGAGCGCAAAAGTATAAACGCGCCAAACGTTCCAATCAGCGTCGGTGCCGGAATAAAAAATGGATAACTGGTTCGAATCTGGTGATGCCGGCACGCGAAGAAATGCCCCAGTTCATGCGCCAGCAGAATGCTCATCAGCGTCAAGGCGAAGGGCAGGCCGCTCAATAGCGCCGCAGGGTGTTGATAGAGAAGTTTGAACGCTCGCACGAATTCGTCCACCGATGCGGCTTCATCCTGCGCGAAGGCCACGGAAAATTGCGCTCCGGCGACCAGGCAGGTGCACAAAGTAACCAGAAAAAGTATTACCGCAAGCGCCAGACTCTTGCGCGAGCCACGCGGCCGATGCGCAGCATAAAAGTCGCGCAGCGTCGGCGTCGCGCGCCGGTGCAAGGCTTCAGGAAGGGATTGCGTCGAGCTCTCTGGAAATTGCGTGGCCACGAAATCGTCTGAGGTCCTGGGAAGCGAACAGACCTCAGTACAGCACAGTTGCAA
>DATCOK010000192.1:0-2553 GCA_036564765.1 Candidatus Acidiferrum sp.
GTATGGAGCCTTAGTTTGGCATCGCATAACGTACAGATGGTTTCGACCAGCCGGAGATCGCATTGATACTCTCGTGAAAATTGCGTCAAGTTACCGGCAAAGTGCAACGGCAGCACCGGGCCAGCTTGAAAATTCTTGAGCAAATAGCGGGAGCGAATCATGAATGGAAAGATGCTGTTAGGCGTGGCATTGATTGCGATCGGCGTAATCGCGCTGGTATACCAGGGATTCGGCTACACGACGCGTAAAAAGGTGCTGGACATGGGGCCGATTCAAGCTACGAAGGAAGAACATCATTCGATTCCGCTGCCTCCGATCATCGGAGTGATCGCACTTATCAGCGGAGTGGCGGTGCTGGCTACCGGGCGCAAATAGTTTCCATGTCAAAAATAAACAAGGAGGAAGGAAGATGAAGAAGTGGAGCGCAGTACTGGCAGGGATGTTGGTATTTTCGACAGTATCTTTCGCGGGACCGGCAAAGGACAGCGCGAACGATGAACGCGAGCGACTCACCAACGCTGGCAAGGTAATGAAAGAGATTCTGGATGTGCCTGACGATATCCCTCAGGACCTCCTCGACAAAGCGCGGTGCGTAGTAGTGCTGCCCTCCGTCGTTAAAGCCGCGTTTGTGGTCGGCGGGAGCTACGGTCGCGGGGTTATGGTTTGCCGCCGCGGCAAGGATTTTTCCGGACCGTGGGGTTCGCCGGCGATGTATGCGCTGGAAGGCGGCAGTGTGGGCTTTCAGATTGGCGGAGAGGCCACCGACTTCGTGATTTTGGTCATGAATGACCGCGGCATGAATAGTTTACTGCACAGCAAAGTAAAGCTCGGGGGCGACGCCAGCGTTGCCGCCGGTCCCAAGGGGCGCACCGCGTCGGCGGAATCGGACGCAACGATGCGCGCGGAAATGCTGAGCTATTCGCGTTCTCGAGGAGCGTTCGCCGGCGTATCGCTGGAAGGCAGCACGCTGCGGCCTGACGGCGGCGCTAACGAGAAGCTGTATGGCAAGGGAGTAACGGCAGCTTCGATCGTCGAAGAATCCAAGGCCGAAACTCCGGAAGAGGGACGGGCGTTAGTGTCGCGTCTGCAGCAAGCGTCGCCACACCTGAAGCCTTAATTTGGTGCGATTTATTAATTCGTGAAAGTAGGGCGGGAGAAATCCCGCCTTATTTATTGCTCCGCAGAAACATGGCGGATCCCGAATGATTAGTTTGGGTTTGGTGGACTACAAAGTCATCAAAACGATTGTACAAGGTCCTCTGTATTGTTGAATCGGCGTTGCCGGCCTACCTTAGCGTGAAGCTCCGCTACCAAAGCGGACAGGTTCAGACTCACGGAATGCTCGCTCCCCCCTGGCCTGAGAATGAATCTCTAAAAAAAGGGATAGCGGACATGAAAAGCGAAGCGGCAGTATCGGAAAACAAGCTCATTGCCATGGCCCGTCGCGGGAACCATGAAGCCTTCACCGAGTTGGTGCAGAAGCACTCCGGAAAAATTTATGGCGTATCGCTGCGCATGTTGAAGAATCGCGAAGACGCCGAAGACAACGTTCAGAACGTACTGGTGAAGGCCTACTACAACATCGGGCGCTTCGAAGGCCAATCGCAATTTTCCACCTGGCTGTTCCGTATCACGATCAACGAAGCGCTTATGAAGTTGCGGCGGCACAAGCCGGAACGGTTTGTGAATGCCAACGACAATGGCGCGGATACCAGCACCTACGCCAATTATCCGGAGATCGAGGATCACCGGCAAAACCACGAGCGCGAGTACATCAATCGCGAATTGGCCAGCAAGGCGCTGCAGTGCCTGAATCCGTCATTGCGTCACACCTTTATTTTGCAGAAGGCGGAAGGCTGGACCAACAGGGAACTGGCGCGCGCGATGGGCATTACCGTTGAAACCGTCAAGTCTCGCGTGTTCCGCGCCAGGACGCGCTCGCGTCGGCGCCTGGAAATGTTGGCGCGCTCACGGCCAATTCCTGCCTACGGCGTTTAAAGGCCATCCGCGCAGAGTCGCACTTCTTTTCCAATCTGTATTTCAACCTACCGTCGGATTGGCGACACTGGGCTCCTGCGCGTTGCGCTCATCCGTGCACTCCAAGATCGGGATGACCGCCCTAACGATGGTTCCCCTGCCCTTGGCCTCCACGTCCAGCACACCCTCAAGCTCCGCGATGCGTTCGCGCATGCCAGCCAAGCCCACTCCAGAAGCCAGTCCCGAACGGAAGCGCGACAGCACTTCGCGTGGAATGCCGCGTCCGTCGTCCTGAATGCTTAGGATGGCGCGCCCGTCGCGGCAGACCAGCGAGATGTCGATGGATTTGGCGTTGGCGTGGCGGTGAACGTTGGTGAGCGATTCCTGCAGTACGCGGAAGAGCGACAGTTCGACTTCCTTGGGGAGCCGATTGGCGATTTCCCCCGGTTGAAAATTAACTCGCAGGCCGGAGCGCTGAGCGAATCCTTCGGCGTACCAGCGTGCTGCGGATGCCAACCCGAGTTCGTCGAGCAGCGGCGGGTGAAGCAAGTGCGAAATGGTTCGCACTTCGGTGAT
>DATCOK010000193.1:0-2337 GCA_036564765.1 Candidatus Acidiferrum sp.
GCGTGACGCAGGAGTTTTTGCTGCGGAGACTGGGAGAAAGCGGGCCGCGGTCCCTGCGTATGGCGGTGCTGCTGGACAAGCCGGAAAAGCGGCGAGTGGACCTAGAATCCGATTACTTCGGGTTCCGGACTGCATCTAAGGATATGTGGGTAGGTTACGGATTGGCAGCCGCGAACGGTACGGGGCGAAATCTGCGGCAGTTGTCGGCGGGCGCGAAAGGCGCGGTGGGCAAGAGCGAGCGGCGGAAGAAGTAGGCTCCGCGCGAATTTTGGAAGTTGGGGTTATAGGGCGAATTTCCTGGGGCGCCAAGCGAGGGCAAAGTGAATTCTAGTTCCACTGCAAAGACCATTCTCTTTTGGATATCGATTGTGTTCCTGGGCGTAATGCTGTGGAAACTGGTGTCGGCCAACGGGGCGCAGGCGCGGGAAGACGAGCCCAGCTACAGCGAGTTCATGGCCAAGGTGGACGCCAGCCAAGTGAAGGAAGTGACGCTGTACCTTTCGCCGAACAGTTACGAGTTGCAGGGCGAGTACAAGGATCCTGCCAATCACAAATTCCATTTGACGGTTTTCAAGGAATCGGCGCCGGACCTGGCGAAGCAGTTGCGCGATAAGCAGGTGCCGATGAAGGTCAAGGAAGTGCGCAGCGGAGATTGGGTTCTGATTTTGCTGAACGCGGCGCCGTTGATCCTGCTAGTGGGCTTTTGCCTGTTTTTGATGCGGCAGATGCAGGCGGGTGGAAACAAGGCACTAAGTTTTGGAAAGTCGCGGGCGCGGTTGCTTTCGGCGCAGCAGAAGAAGGCGACGTTCAAGGACGTGGCGGGAACGGACGAAGCCAAGGAAGAGCTGCAGGAGATTATTGAGTTTCTGAAAGATCCGCAAAAGTTTCAGAAGTTGGGCGGGCGCATTCCGAAGGGCGTGCTGCTGGTCGGGCCTCCGGGAACGGGCAAGACGTTGCTGGCGCGGGCGATTGCCGGCGAAGCGAATGTGCCGTTCTTCTCGATTTCCGGTTCAGACTTCGTGGAAATGTTTGTGGGCGTGGGCGCGAGCCGCGTGCGTGATTTGTTTGAACAAGGCAAGAAGAATGCGCCGTGCATTATCTTCATCGACGAAATTGACGCTGTGGGACGGCATCGCGGCGCGGGGCTGGGCGGCGGACATGACGAACGCGAACAGACCCTGAATGCGTTGCTGGTGGAGATGGACGGGTTCGAGTCCAACGAAGGCGTGATTCTGATCGCGGCAACGAACCGGCCGGATGTACTGGATCCGGCGTTGCTGCGGCCTGGACGATTTGACCGTCGCGTGGTGGTGGCGCGGCCGGATGTGAAGGGTCGCGAAGAAATTCTGCGGGTACACACGCGCAAAGTGCCGATTTCGGATGATGTGGAGCTTTCCATCATTGCGCGCGGGACGCCGGGCTTTTCCGGAGCGGACCTGGCGAACCTGGTGAACGAAGCGGCGCTGTGGGCGGCGCGGCAGAACCGCAAAGTGGTGATGATGGTAGATTTTGAAATGTCGAAGGACAAAGTGCTCATGGGCGTAGAACGCAAGTCCATGATTCTGTCCGACGAAGAGAAGAAAAATACCGCGTATCACGAAGCGGGACACGCGCTGGTGGCAGCGATGACGCCAAATGCCGATCCGGTGCATAAGGTGACGATTATTCCGCGCGGCATGGCGCTGGGCTTAACCATGCAGTTGCCGGAAGACGACAAGCACACTTACACGGTGAAGTATTTGGAGGCCATGCTGGCGGTGTTGATGGGCGGACGCTCGGCGGAAGAGATTTTCCTCGGGCACATCACGACCGGCGCGGGCAACGACATCGAGCGCGCCACAGATATCGCGCGCAACATGGTTTGCGAATGGGGCATGAGCGAGCTGGGTCCCTTGGCATACGGCAAGAAGGACGAGGCGATATTCCTGGGACGCGAGATTACCCAGCACCGCGACTATTCGGAAGACACGGCGATTCAGATTGATAAAGAAGTGAAGCGCATCGTGAACGGCGGGTACGAACGGGCCAAGGCGATTCTTTCCGCGAATAAAGAGACGCTGGAGAGAATTGCGCTGGCTTTGCTGGAACGCGAAGTGATCGATGCGAACGAAGTGAAGCTGCTGATGGAAAACAAACCGCTGCCGGAAAAAATTCGCACTCCGCCTCCGCAACCGCCGCAAGCGGCGCCCAGCACCGACCCTAAAGTGGTCCGCCCCGAACTGCGGCCCGCTCCGGGCTTCACCCGCGGAGAAAACCCCGCGAAGGCCTAAGGTCAAACTAAATCAGCATCAAAGGGGCGCGATAAAATCGCGCCCCTTTTTTTGTTCGCGGTGTAAC
>DATCOK010000194.1:0-5924 GCA_036564765.1 Candidatus Acidiferrum sp.
CTGACTCCCAGCGAATCCGAAATCAAAGCCGAGTACGAGAAAAATAAATCGCGCTACCAGGTTCCGGAAAAGCGCATCGTGCGCTACGCCCTGGTGGACACCAACCAGCTGCGCCGCAGCGTGCAGGTCTCTGACGATCAGCTGAAGGCCCAATATCAGGCCAATATTCAGCAATACCAGGTACCCAATCGCGTGCACGTCGAGCACATCCTGCTCATGACCGTGGGCAAGACCGACGCCGAAGTCGAAGAGATTAAGAAGACCGCTGAAGATGTCCTGAAACAGGCCAAAAAACCTGGCGCCAAATTCGAAGACTTGGCCAAGAAATATTCAGAAGATCCCGGCACCAAGGACAAGGGCGGCGACCTGGGCTGGATCACTCAGGGTCAGACGGTTCCGGAATTTGAAAAAACCGCGTTCGGCCTGCAAAAAGGCCAGACCTCCGACCTGGTAAAGACGCAGTACGGTTTCCACATCATCAAAGTTCTCGATAAAGAGACCGCCCGCACCAAGACGTTTGACGAAGTGAAGGATTCCCTGCGGGCGCCCATGGCCCTCGAACAGGCCGACAAACAGGCCAGCGACGAAGCCGACCAGATGGCCAAGGTCATCCGGCAATCCAACAAAACCTCCATCGATGACCTAGCCAAACAGTTCCACTTGACCGCTTCCGAGACTCGGCCCGTCAGCCTTTCCGACCCTATCCTCGAACTTGGCAACTCCAAAGAGGTCAAGGACGCGATTTTCCGCCTGCGCGCCGACGAACTGAGCCTCCCGTTGCGTACCGACCGCGGCTACGTGGTGCTGTCCGTCAAGCAGATCAGCCCCGCTCACCAGGGCACACTTGAGGAAGTCCACGAGCAGGTTGTCGGCGACCTCAAGCAGGAAGAGTCCGGCAAATTGGCCCAGACCAAGGCCGACGAATTAGCAAAGCGGGTCAAGGCCGGCGAAAAATTTGAAACCGCCGCAAAAGCCCTCGGCCTCGAAGCCAAAACCAGCGACATGATCACTCGCAATGACTCCATCAGCGGTGCCGCCAGCGGCAAGCAGCTTGGCGAAGCGTTTCAGCTGAAGCCCGGCGACGTCGCTCCGCCACTGAGCCTGGGCGCCAACTGGATGGTTTACAAGGTCGCGGCGAAAGACGAGCCTAATCCCGCCGATTTCGACAAACAGAAGAAGGCCTTGACCGAACAATTGCTGCAAAGCAAGCGCAACGTGGCCTTCGAAGCCTTCAAAACCACGCTCGAAACACGCCTCAAGCAAGAGGGCAAGGTAAAAATCATGGCCGACAAGATGGCCGGCTTCGGAAGCCTTACCTAGATAAGTATCCTGTTATCTTATATATAGATCGTGGTAACCGTTTCGATGGGTACTCTTGCCTTTGTCCCCTCACGCAGCTACCCTTATTACGTCCCGAAACAACCCTCCAAGTAACGTTTTACGTTCCGCTTTGTGTTGGAATGGGGATCTTCGTTCTGCCATTTTTTCTTAGAGGCTTCATGAAGACCAAAATCGCCGCTCGCAATTCGGCAGTTCGTAATAATTACCGCTGCAGCATGGAAAAAAATCAGGCCGGCAAGTACTGCGTACGCATCCAGGTGCGCTACCCCCGTCACGCCTGGACCCTCGAAGTTTTTTTCCTGGCCTCCTCCTTCAACCGCGGCATGGCCAAGCTCGAAGAGTCCCTCGACTTCCTCCAGCGCAACGAAGAAAAACTCTGGTTCTGGGGCGTCGACCGCGCCGAAGATATGGGCTTCTCCGCCGAATTTCTCCGCGAAGCCGGTTTGAAACTCGATCGGCGCGGCGAATTTCCCCGCAAAGCCGCCAACCTCGCCGTCGAACCCGAAGTCGAAGTTCCGGCCTTCGCTCTCGGCCCCATGCGCCGCGGCTTGGCCGAATCCGTAGAACCTGCCCGCGCCCTAGCCGCCGGCGACTAGCCCACCACTTACTAGTCAACGATCCGCGCAGCGAATTTGCTGCCCCCCTGGATTTTGTAGGGTGGAGATTTCTTATCCGTTCCCAGACGACATCCGTCAAGACCCCACCACATCTATAAAACCCTGTCCACCCTCTCCCGTATTGACTTCGCCTAATAACTGCACCATCATGCGCCGGGTTCAAACCCTGAGGAGAGAAGATGAGCAAAAAGTTTACTTGGACGCTGTGGTCCGGCTTGTTAGGTTTCGTGCTGACGGGCGTCACATTCGCGCATCCCGCACCGCCCATACCCAAGGCCGGTCAGGCCGCCCAGTCCAGTCCGTCCACCGACGCATCACAGACCGATTCCACCACCACAAAAAAGAAGAAAAAGAAGAAGGCCGCAACAGATTCCACCAATTCGACCGACACGGCGCAATCCGCGTCCAGTGACACTTCCACTACCAAATCCTCCAAAAAGAAAAAGAAAAGCGCCGACGGCGCCAGTGCCTCCGATTCGACCGCCGCCGCTTCGGAAGGGAAGGCCACAAGCAAAACTAAAAAGAGCAAAGCGGATAGCTCCACCAGCGGTGAAGCGGCCGGCACCGAACCCACCAAGACCAGTAAAACCAAAAAGAGCGCCGCCGGCGATCCCTCCGCGAGCGCCACGCCGCCCACCGGAGATACCGCTTCCGCCAAGGAAGAGAAATCAGCGTCGACGCGCAAGCGCAAGTCCAAAGCCGATGCCGCCGCCAGCAACACGACTGCGGCTCCGGATACAACTGCGGAGAATAAGAGCACTTCGACGCGCAAGCGCAAATCCAAGGCCGCCGGCGAATCAACCGACGCCTCCAGTTCCACCGCGACCGGCTCGACCGCCAAGGAACCGCCCGCTTCCGCCAACACCACCAGCACGCGTACTGCGGAATCGAAGAACAACAACAAAACTACCCCGGCCACCTCGGACGCCGCTACCGCTCCTACCGCGCCTCCCGCGACGGGAAATTCCGGCAACACGACCAGCGCCCGCACCGCGCCCAAATCTTCCACTGCGGATCACACGCCTCCGGCAAACAGCAACGGCATGGTGTGGGTTAATACCGATTCTGGCGTTTACCACAAGCCCGGCACGCGGTGGTATGGCAAGACCAAGCAAGGCAAGTACATGACCGAGGCCGACGCGCAAAAGGCCGGGTATCGGGCTTCAGAAAAAAATTAGTCACGGTTTGGAATAAAATCTGAGGAGGAAATATGAATAAGAATATGTTGGGAGTTGCTTTGGCGGCCCTGTTCGTTTTTTGCGGTGTGACTGTGGCGGTTTCCCAGCCGAAGCCGTCCGCAGCGGCATGGAGCGCTTCCTATGCTTCGGCGTTGCCGGCCGATGACCTGGTGGATCTGAACACCGCGACGCTCGACCAACTTAAGGCGCTGCCCGGCATCGGCGACGTCTACGCCCAGAAAATCGTCGACGGGCGTCCCTACGCCAAGAAGACCGACCTGACCCGCAAGAAGATCATCCCCATGGCCACCTACAAGAAGATCGAAGACAAGGTCATCGCTAAGCAGAAGGCCAAGTAATCCACAGTTTCTCAGTTGAAAACAAAAATGATCGGCGAGATATTGCGCGCCGGTCCTTTTTTTGTCCGAAATGTTTTCCCGCTGGAATTCAGCAACTACTTATCGCGCAGGATTACTTCGCCGTGGCCGACGAGCTGGTCGTTCAGCCACAGCCGGTACTTGAAGGTCGCGCCCTTGATGCCCGGCCGCGGCGGCCCGCTCATCAGCCGCATCCCCGCCGGCGCCTGAAACACATTGGAAGAAAATGGGCAGCGGTTCACATCGAATTCCACGCGCAGGTTCCCGGCGTCCGATATCCACGACACCTGGTCGCCGTCATCCAACACTACGGTCTGCGGAATCATGCCTACGAGTACGGGGCGTTCTGCCATTGTTTGCTCGATCCTTTGACTGGCCGTGGAATCTATCGCGGCGCTATGAGTGTATACGCCTGCGTTGCCGGGGAACGATAACACACTTGCTCCGCCTATTTTTGCCGTTACCCCTCTCGTTATCCTCGTTCGCGGCATCTAATCTAGTACAACTGTTCGACGGTACTCTTGACCCTCCCGCGGAGTGCCCGTAGACTCAGAGTTCACCTCGATTTTTCGTTCCTGCTCGGTGGACGCCTCAGGTGAGTTTATGCTCGCTGGAAATGCACCAAGTGCCCGCCTCGCTGGCCCGGCGCGAAAGGAAACACATCGGATGGCTTCAGTCGCACGTGCGTGGTCCATACCACTGCCGAACGGGTCGCGCATATCTTTGATTATGTCGTTGCCGTTTGCCTTCGTACACCTCGCTTCCTTACTGATCTTTTTCATTCCGTTTCACTGGTATTACCTGGTTACCTGCCTAGCGCTCCTCTGCGTGCGCATGTTCTTCGTCACCGCCGGCTACCACCGCTATTTTTCTCATCGCGCTTTCAAGACCAGCCGCGTCTTTCAATTCGTCATCGCCTTCATGGCCATGAGTTCCGCGCAAAAGGGCGTGCTCTGGTGGGCCGCGCATCACCGCCACCATCATCGGCACTCCGATCAGGAACTCGATCTGCACTCGCCGACGCTCTTCGGCTTTTTCTGGTCGCATGTCGGCTGGATCATGTCCGACAAGTACAACGATACGCGCCTCAACTACATCGGCGACTTCGCCAAATATCCCGAGCTGCGCTGGCTGAACAAATACCATATGGTCCCGCCAGTGGTTCTGGGAGCCGTGATCTGGCTCATTGGCGGCTGGCACCTATTCATCTGGGGTTTCTGCCTCAGCACCGTGCTCCTGTGGCACGATACCTTTACCATCAATTCGCTCTCGCATCTTTTTGGTACGCGCCGCTACGAAACCACCGACACCAGCAAGAACAACTGGTTCCTGGCCCTGCTCACCCTAGGCGAAGGCTGGCACAACAACCACCACCACTACATGGCTTCCGCCCGACAAGGGTTTTTCTGGTGGGAAGTGGACCTCACCTACTACACCCTGAAAGTGCTCTCCTGGCTCGGCATCGTCTGGGACCTGCGTAAAGTTCCCGTGCATCTGCTCAGCGAAGACAAACTCGCCGCCTGACAATTTTCCAAATTGTCTAGCGCGTTTCGCAAGGACAGGCTTTCCCGCCTGTCCTTTTTTTGTCGGTATTGCTACATTCAGCCGCATAATCGCATACCTGCGAGGCGAGTCTTGTGAAGAAATTACGACCTAGGTCTGCTTTTTTTGTTTTCGCCGCTGCGCTTATCGCTTTGACTTTCTCTCCCGTCGCCAATTCCACCGGTGACCGCGAAGCCGACCGCCGCGCCATCCATGCGGTCCTCACCGCACAGCAGGAAGCCTGGAATCGCGGCGATGTGGACGCTTTCCTGGTGGGCTACTGGCATTCGCCGGACCTCACTTTTTCAGGGAGCAGCGGCGTTTCGCGCGGCTGGGACGGCGTCCTCGCGCGCTACAAGAAAAATTATCCCGATCGCGCCGCCATGGGGCAACTCGATTTCTCCGCGCTGGAATTTCGTTTTCTCGGTCCCGACGCCGCGCTGGTTTTAGGGAAGTGGCACCTGCAACGTGAAAAAGAGATCGGCGGGGTCTTCTCGCTGGTCTGGCAGCGTTTTCCAGAAGGCTGGCGAATCGTCCACGATCACACCAGCGCCGTCAATTAATTCCAATTCGCGATCAATCCACGCTGTACATGGTGATCCCGCTCATCAGTTTCGGATAAAAGTCCGTGGACTTCTGCGGCATCACTTCGCCCGCCGTGGCGATCTTCACCACCTGCTCCACGTCGCAGGCATTCAGCAAAAAGGCCAGCTGGGCCGCGCCGCTGTCCACCGATTCAATCGCCGCATCCGCCTCTCGCTCGTAGGTCAGATTCGCTTCCGCCTTCACCGACTGCGGCGTGATTCCCAGTCCCGGCTCCAGAATCCCGTCATGCAGCAGCACTACGTCCAGTTCGCGCTGCAACGGTG
>DATCOK010000195.1:0-2491 GCA_036564765.1 Candidatus Acidiferrum sp.
GATGCCGGCATCGCTCGCGTCGATCCGCAATCGAAAAAAGTCGAAGCCCTCTGGCGCGGCGGAGAATATCTCGCCGCTAATCCCGGCGTGATGTGCCCCACTATTTCCGTCGCGAAAGACGGTGCCAACTTGGCCTTCGTGCGCAGTTCCTACAGCGCGCCGCCGGAAGTCTGGGCCGGCGAAATAAATTCCTGGAAGCAAGTGACCCGCCGCAATGAGGGAATCACTCGCGCCTGGGGCGAAGCAAAAAGCCTTCAGTGGAAGAACGGCAACTACGAAGTGCAAGGCTGGCTGCTCTATCCCAAGGATTTCGACGCCACGAAAAAATATCCTTTAGTCGTCGACGTTCACGGCGGTCCCAGTTGGGCAGCCATGTCGCAATGGCCCACGCCGCACAGTTTCGCCGCGGCCCTCGCCGGCGCCGGATATTTCGTGCTCTACCCCAATCCCCGCGGCAGCTTTGGCCAGGGCGAAGCCTTCACCCGCGCCAACATTAAAAATTTCGGCGAAGGCGATTTCGCCGACATTCTCGCCGGCGTCGATGAAGCCCTGCGTGTCGCGCCCATCGATGCCAACCGCCTCGGCCTGACCGGCTGGAGCTACGGCGGCTTCATGACCATGTTCGGCGTGACCCAAACCAATCGCTTCAAAGCCGCCATGGCCGGCGCCGGCATCGCCAACTGGCTCAGTTACTACGGCGAAAATCAGATCGATCAATGGATGATTCCGTTTTTCGGAAAGTCCGTTTACGATGACCCGGACGTCTATGCCAAAAGTTCCGCCGTCAATTTCATCAAAAACGTAAAAACGCCCACGCTCATCCTGGTCGGCGACAGCGACGGCGAATGTCCCACGCCGCAATCCTACGAATTCTGGCACGCGCTAAAAGCCCAAGGAGTCGAAACCCAACTAGTAGTCTACGAACACGAAGGCCACCTGTTTGCCAAACCCGAACACCAGCGTGACGTCATCGAGCGCACCCTGGCCTGGTTCGACGCCCACCTGAAGTGAATATTTCTGGAAAGACCTCGGGACATTCACTAAACTTTCTGAGCTGATTTGCTGAAGCGAATCGCTCCTTCGCTCGTCTATACGTTCATCCGATTCTTAGGAGTCTCCGCGTGACGACGTACCGCCGCTTGCTGCTCATTCTTGCGCTCGTCTTACTCTCGGCCTCGGGCGCGTACTCTCAGGGCATCATCGACGGCACGCTGCGCACCAGCGACGGCGCGCCCGTCGCCAATGGCGTCATCTCGCTAGAGCGCGAAGTAGGCAAAACCGTTTCTGAAGCTACCACCGACGCGCTGGGCAAATTCCATTTCACCGCCCTGGAAGCCGGTCAATACTCCGCAAAAACCTCTGTCGAAGGCTACTACCCGTCAGCCTACGAATTCGTACTGCGCCCCCGCCAGCCGCTCACGCTCAATCTTGAAATCGAAAAGAAAGCCACCCTGCGCGAAAAAGTGGAAGTGCAGGAAAAATATTTGACCGTGGATCCGGAAAAGACCGGCAGTTCCTACATCTTCACGCGGCAAGATCTGGAAAAGTTGCCGGAACCCCTGGTGGAAAGCACCAACGACCTCGCCAACAATCTCATGCCCGGCGCGAGCGACAGCCACGACAATTTTCTGGCGGTGCGCGGCACCGAATTTTCCTTGCACGAATTCATCAATGGCGTCTCGTTTCTCGACAACATGCAGCCGCAGTTTTCTCCCGGTGTCAGTCCGCAACTGTTTGAAACCGTGGAATTGTTGACCGGGGGCTTCGCGCCGGAATATGGAAACCGCTTCGGCGGCGTGCTCGACATCACCACACGCAACGGCGCGGACCTCAACGGTCATGGCGACGTAAATTTTCGCGGCGCCACTGTCGATAACTACGACTTCAACGCCGATTACGGCGGACAAAAAGGCAAGCTGGGCTACTACGCCTTCGTGGACGGTTTTACTTCCGGGCGTTATCTCGATCCGCCCGAGCCGCGCGAACTTTTTGACTTCGGCAAAGGCTCCCGCGCCGCAACCCAACTCGACTGGAGCGCGGGCCCGCACGATGCTTTCAAACTTTTACTGATGGGTTCCGGCACCAACTTCGATCAACCCAACATCACCGAAGATCAGAAAGCTGGGCGCGATGCGCGGCGCCATCTGCGGCAAGCAACCGCCATTCTCGGATGGACCCACACCTTCAACGCGCAAACGCTGCTGCACACCTCGATTTATGAACGCACCAGCTCCGATCGCGTATTGCCAACCACCGATCCGGACACTCCGCTTTCCGACGCTTCGCGTTCCGGGTTCACGCTGGGGGTCAAAAGCGATTTCTCCTACGCCACCAGTGCCCACTTCCTGAAAGCCGGTGTCGATCTCGTAAAACTGCGCGAGGGGGAAAGTTTTTTCTTCGATAGTCGTGGCGATCCCGATGTTTTTCCAGCGTTTCAAGGCTGGGCCAACGGCGGGCAAGCCAGCTTCTACGTGCAGGACCATTTCACCGC
>DATCOK010000196.1:0-5134 GCA_036564765.1 Candidatus Acidiferrum sp.
CATCCTCACCGACCGTACCACCACCATTCGCGCCTCCGTGGAAGACGTGCAATTCGAATTGATGTTGACCATCGGCCTGGTGGTGCTGGTGATTTTTATTTTTCTGCGCAGCGTGCGCGCCACCATCATTCCCAGCTTTGCGGTGCCGCTGTCCATCGTCGGCACCTTCGGGGTGATGTATCTGCTGGGCTACAGCCTGAACAACCTGTCGCTCATGGCCCTTACCATCAGTACCGGTTTCGTCGTCGATGACGCCATCGTGATGATTGAGAACATTACGCGGTACATCGAAGAAGGTTTGCCTCCGCTGGAAGCCGCGCTGAAAGGCTCGTCACAAATCGGCTTCACGATTTTATCTTTGACCGTTTCGCTGATCGCGGTGCTCATTCCGCTGCTGTTCATGGGCGACATCGTTGGCCGGCTCTTCCGCGAATTCGCCATCACCCTGGCCGTCACCATTCTGGTCTCCGCTTTCGTTTCGTTGACGCTGACTCCTATGATGTGCGCCAAGCTGCTGCGCCACGTGCCGCGCGAGCAAGAGGGCTGGTTCTATCGCAAGTCGGAAGACGTGTTCAATCGCGTGATTGCCGCTTACGGGCGCACGCTCAAAACCGTTCTGCAATACCGCAAGATCACGCTGTTAGTCACGGTGGGCACACTGGTCGCCACCATCCTGCTGTACATCTACATTCCTAAAGGATTTTTCCCGGTGCAGGACACCGGCGTGATTCTGGGCGTTTCCGAAGGTCCACAGGACGTTTCTTTTCCCGCCATGGCGCGCCGCCAGCAGGCTTTGGCCGACGTTATCTTGAAAGATCCCGCGGTAGATAGCCTGTCTTCCTTCATCGGCATTGACGGCACCAACACCACGCTGAACAGCGGGCGTATCCAGATCAATTTGAAGCCCCTCGCGCAGCGCAAGATCAACGCTAGTGACGTGATCCGGCGCCTGCAACCGGAGCTCGCAAAGGTCGACGGCATCTCGCTGTTTATGCAGCCGGTGCAGGACCTCACGGTGGAAGATCGCGTGAGCCGCACCCAGTTTCAATACAGCCTGGAAGACGTGGACGCCAAGGAACTGGCGTATTGGACGCCACGGTTCATCGAGAAGCTGCAATCCATTCCGGAAATTCGCGACGTCGCCAGCGACCAGCAGAATCAAGGCCTGCTCGCCACACTCACCATCGATCGCGACACCGCTTCGCGACTCGGAGTTCTTCCTGCGGACATCGACAACACCCTCTACGACGCCTTTGGCCAACGCCAGGTCTCCACCATTTTTACCCAGCTGAATCAGTACCACGTGGTGATGGAAGTCGATCCGCAGTTCCAGCAAAATCCTGACTCACTGAAAAATATTTACGTGCATTCGTCGACCGGGCCGCAGGTGCCGTTGAGCGCCTTTACGCGCATGGAGCCCGGTTCCGCTCCGCTGACCTTGAATCACCAGGGCCAATTTCCTGTAGTTACGCTGTCATTCAACCTCGCACCCAACGCTGCGCTGGGCGACGCGGTGAACGCCATCAATAAAGTTAAGCAAGACCTCAACATGCCGCCAAGCATCCAAGGCCTGTTTCAGGGGACCGCGGCGGCTTTTCAAAACTCTCTGGCCAATGAGCCCATCCTGATTCTCGCGGCGCTGGTCACCGTGTACATTGTTCTCGGCGTTTTGTACGAAAGCTACATTCATCCCATCACCATTCTTTCCACGCTGCCTTCCGCGGGCGTCGGCGCCATTCTTGCGTTGCTTTTGTGCCACTCGGAATTCAGCGTCATCGCGCTGATTGGCATCATCCTGCTGATCGGAATTGTCAAGAAAAACGCCATCATGATGATCGACTTCGCGCTGGATGCCGAGCGCAAGGAAGGCAAGGCCCCGCTGGACGCGATTTACGAAGCGTGCCTGCTGCGTTTCCGCCCCATCATGATGACTACCATGGCGGCGCTTCTCGCCGGATTGCCCTTGGCGTTGGGCACCGGCGTCGGTGCGGAATTGCGGCGGCCCCTTGGTATCACTATCGTCGGCGGACTGATTTTGAGCCAACTGCTCACCCTGTACACCACGCCGGTCGTCTATCTCGCGTTCGACTGGCTGGCGCATCGCTTTGCGTTTCACATCGGCAACCCCACTCCGGAGCCCGGGCATGAACCGACTCCCAGCCCGGCGCCGGGAGACTAATGCGTGAACTTCTCCTCTAACTTTTCCGCGCCGTTTATCCGTCGTCCGGTCGCGACTTCGCTGATCACCATTGCGATTTTTTTGTCCGGAGTGGTGGCCTTCAAATTTTTGCCCGTGGCTCCGCTGCCGCAGGTGGACTTTCCGACGATTTCCGTCGGCGCCGGTCTGCCGGGCGCAAGTCCAGAAACTATGGCCTCTGCAGTCGCCACTCCGCTGGAGCGCCAGTTCGGCCGCATCGCCGGCGTCACGCAGATGACCTCCTCGAGCGGCCTCGGCAGCACCGGCATTACTTTGCAATTCGATCTAAGCCGCAACATCAACGCCGCCGCGCGCGATGTGCAGGCCGCCATCAACGCCGCGCGCAGCCAACTGCCCGCCGACCTGCCGGGGCAGCCCACCTATCGCAAAGTGAATCCCGCGGATTCGCCCATCCTCTTGTTGGCGCTGACTTCCGATAACGTTCCGCCCGCGCAAATCTACGACGCCGCGGATTCCATCCTGGCCCAAAAACTCGCGCAAGTGGACGGCGTCGGTCAGGTCTTTGTGTGGGGCAGTTCCCGCCCGGCCGTGCGCGTCGAAGTGAACCCCACGCAGCTCAACAGCTACGGCGTCAGCCTCGAAACCGTGCGCAAAGCGCTACAGTCGGCGAACGCCAATCTCGCCAAGGGTTCCGTTTCGAATGACCAGCGCAGCACCAATATCTCCGACACGGATCAGCTCTTCAAGGCTTACGAATATCAGCCGCTGATTATCGGCGGGCATCCCGGTGCGGTCTTGCGCCTGCAGGATGTCGCCCAAGTAGTGGACTCTGTGGAAGACACCCGCAACCTGGGCTTATCGGGTGGAAAGCGCTCGGTGATTCTGGCGATTTTCCGCCAGCCCGGCGCCAACATGATCGACACCGTGGATCGCATCACTGCGGTCCTGCCCATGTTGCGCGCCTCGATAAGTCCGTCGATGCACCTGGACGTAATCATCGACCGCACCATCACCATTCGCGCCTCCGTGCATGACGTGGAAATCGCGCTGCTCATCTCCATCATCCTGGTCATCTTTGTGGTCTTCGCCTTCTTGCGCAATGGTTGGGCCACGTTGATTCCCAGCGTGGCGGTGCCGCTTTCGCTCATCGGCACTTTCGGCGTCATGTATCTCTGCCATTACAGCCTCGATAACTTGTCGCTCATGGCGCTGACCATTTGCACCGGCTTCGTCGTCGACGATGCCATCGTGGTCATCGAAAATATTGCGCGACACATCGAAGCGGGCATGAAACCTTACGAAGCCACCATGCTAGGCGCCAGCGAAATTGGCTTCACGGTAATTTCCATGAGCACCTCGCTCGTGGCGGTGTTCATTCCGATTTTGTTGATGGCCGGCATCGTTGGCCGCTTGTTCCGCGAGTTCGCGGTGGTCTTGAGCTCCGCCATCGCTGTATCGCTCTTTATTTCTCTCACCACCACGCCCATGATGTGCGCGCGTTTTCTGAAGCCCGACACCGGCCGGCACAATCGCTTATATCGTTTCTCGGAAAACGCCTTCAACCGTTTGCTACGCGCCTACGACTTCTCGTTAAAATGGGTGCTGCGCCACCAATTCCTGATCCTGTTGTTGACCATCGGCACCGTCTGCCTGAACGTTTATCTATTCGCGCAGACCCCTAAAGGCTTTTTCCCTCAGCAGGACACCGGCCGCGTTAGCGGTTTGATTCAAGGCGACCAAGACCTTTCCTTCACTGCCATGTCGCAAAAAATGCGGGAGTTTACCGACATTGTCATGCAGGATCCGGCTATCGACACGGTTACTTCTTTTGCCGGCGGCGGTAACGGCGGCAGCACCGCGCGCTTGTTCGCGCAACTTAAGCCGCTCTCGGAACGCAAGCTCAGCGCCGACCAGGTCATCGCGCGCATCCGCGGCAAAACAGCAAAAATTCCCGGAGCCGCTCTGTACCTTCAGGCCGTGCAGGATCTCAGCATCGGCGGGCGCTTCGGAGGCGCGCAATATCAATATACCCTGCAAGCGGACAATTTGAACGATCTGACCCACTGGGCCCCCATTCTCATGCAGCGCATGAAATCGATTCCGGAGTTGCGCGACATCAATACCGACCAGCAGATGAAGGGGCTCGAGAGTTCGCTGGTCATTGACCGCGACACCGCTTCGCGCATGGGCGTGAACGTTCTGGATATCGATAACACCCTCGGCGACGCCTTCGGCCAGCGCCAAGTCTCGAATATTTACAAAGGTCTGAACCAATACCACGTGGTGATGGAAGTCGCGCCGGACCAGCAGCAGGGGCCGGAAGCGCTGAAACTAATTTACGTGCCGTCCAATACCGGCAAGCTGATTCCGCTGAGTGCGTTTGCCCACTATGAGCCGGCGAACACCGCGCTGTCCGTGAATCATCAGGGAGTATTTCCCGCGATTACGCTTTCTTTCAACCTCGCGCCCGGCGCGTCACTCGGCCCTGCTGTGGAGCATATTCAAGCCGCGCAGCGCGAATTGGGAATACCTGCGACCGTGCACGCCACGTTTCAGGGAACCGCGCAGGCCTTCCAGGACTCACTGTCCAGCGAGCCTATTCTTATCCTCACCGCGCTGGCCGCGGTGTACATCGTGCTCGGAATTCTGTACGAAAGTTATATTCATCCCATTACGATTTTGTCCACCATTCCATCCGCGGGCATCGGAGCGCTGCTGGCGATCCGCTTCATCAAATCCGATCTCAACATCATCGCGCTCATTGGAATTATTCTTCTGATCGGCATCGTCAAGAAAAATGCGATTTTGATGATTGACTTTGCCGTGCAACTGGAAAGAGAAGGGGACAAGCCGCCAGAGGTAGCCATTTACGAAGCGTGCCTGATGCGCTTCCGTCCGATTTTGATGACCACTATGGCGGCGCTGCTAGGCGCTTTGCCACTGGCGTTGGGAAAAGGCGTCGGCTCGGAGTTGCGC
>DATCOK010000197.1:0-3064 GCA_036564765.1 Candidatus Acidiferrum sp.
CGCCAGAGCCCAGGCCCTGCTCTTTTTCCTGCTGGGGTACCTGCGGCCCGCGCTGGCCGCGCGAACGCGGCGCGCGGTCGCCAAAGAACTGGCGGAGGAAAGGATCGTCGAACATAGGATTGGAGTCGTCGGTGGTGGTGCGCTTCACGGTGCGTGAGGAAGCGATGTTGACCACCTGCGGCAGCGCTTCTTTAAGCAGTGGAGCGTAGCTTCCGGCCATCGGTGCCGCCATCGGCGCGTTGCTCGAGAGATGCGCGAAGATGGGGGCCTCGGTGGTGGTGCTACTAGCGTGGGTCTTTGCGAAAACTCCGCCGATCGCGATAACCCCAAGCAGCGCGATGGACGAAGCCCAAATGCCAAGTTTCCTGGTGAACTTCATTGCGGTTTTTCTCCTTCGATTCAAAGTTCATGAAAATCGTTTGTCCCGTCGACCTGCGCAAAAGCGACAACGATCGCCAACTTCCGCGCAAGCCTGCAGGGAAAATCCTAAGAGGTGGAAGTGAAGCGAAGATGAAATGAAGCTAATTTATTTTTAATGAAGCCGGGGAATTACTAACTTATTTCTGATCTATAAGTTAGGGTCGTCCAGGGGCAGCAAGACCGTGAACCTGCTGCCCTTGGCTGGTTCGCTCTGGACCGCAATTTGTCCGCCGTGTTTCTCCACAATCCAGCGAACCAGCGCTAATCCCAGGCCGACGCCTTCGACCTGTTTCGAACGCGACGGTTCGGCTCGGTAAAAGCGGTCAAAAATGTGTGGAAGCGCTTGTGGAGAGATGCCGATTCCGGTATCCCGCACGCACAGCTCGGCCTCTTTTCCCGCGGCTATCACGCTGACAGAAACCGTGCCGCCTTCCGGCGTGAATTTGATAGCGTTATCGAGCAGATTGAGAATCACGCGTTCGATCCAACTGGCATCGCCGCGCACGTGCACATGCGGCTGCGAAATGGTGTTCAGATCGATTTTCTTCGCCGCGGAAACGGGCTCCAACTGATCGACCAGTGAATCGACCAGCGCGGAAAGGTCCACGCGCTGATCCGTCCATTGAATCTCACCGGCTTCGGCGTTGGCAAGTACGAGGAGCTGATTGATCATGTGCGCGAGCTTGTCGAATTCTTCCAGCTGGCTGGCCAGCACGCGCTTGTACTCGTCCACCGAGCGCGACTGCAGCAAAGCGATTTCCGCTTCGCCACGCAACGCCGTGAGCGGAGTGCGCAGCTCGTGGGAAATGCTGGCGGTAAACTGTTTCATCTGACCGACGGAATTCTCCAGGCGCGCCAGGGTTTCGTTGAAGGCTTGTGCCACCTCGTCCACTTCATCCCCGGCACCTCGGGTGGGCAGCCGCTCCTGCAACTGTTTGATATCGATGTGGCGCGCGGCAACGGCCAGCGACTTCATCGGGCGCAAGGCCCGCCGCGACATTTCCCAACCCGCCAGAGACGCCAGCAAAATTCCAAGAGGGGTTAAGAACAGCAGCGACCGCAAAAATCCGCGTTGTGCTTGGTCGGCGGGCGTTAAGGGAATGCCCACGCGCACCAGATAACGATTCGAATTATCGCGAGCCACAATATCGTTGTGAAACCTTAACCGCTCCTTCTCGAGTTGCATATCGGAGTATTCCTGATCATTCGCGAGAGAGCGCACCGCTTCGGGAGACAGTCTCACGCCGAGCAACTCCAACTCTTGCGACTGCACCACCAGCGTACCGCTGGGGAGTTGAAAGACCTGGTAGTAGCGCGTCGCGGAATGTACCAGGTAGGCCTCTTCGCGGTCGTTGGGATTAAAAACGACTTGTACGCCGCCGTCGTCAACATGCTCATGGTTCGCGAGAAATAGCGCCCGGTCTTTCAGTTCTGCGGTAAGACGGCGCTCCAGTACAAGGCCCAGCGCCTTGTAAAAAAGCGCCCCAAAAAACGCCAGCACTACCGTGAGCATAACGGCGTAAAAAAGCGTGAGGCGCGCGCGGACGGTCAGCGGCTTCATCCGGATTCGTCGGTCAGCACGTAACCGACGCCTCGCACGGTGTGAATCAGCTGCGGAGAAAATCCGCGATCGATTTTGTTGCGCAGGGTGTTGATGTGCACGTCGACCACGTTGCTCACCGAGTCGAAATGCACATCCCACACGTGCTCGATAATCATGGTGCGCGTTACGGTGCGGCGGGCGCTGCGCAGCATAAACTCCAGCAGCGAAAACTCTTTTAATTTCAGGTCGATTTTCTTGCCGCTGCGCGTCACGGTGCGCGTGGCGGTGTTCATTTCGAGGTCGGCGACTTTGAGGGTGACGCTTTCCTGCGAGCCGCGGCGCAGCAGCACGCGTATGCGCGCCGACAACTCCGCAAACGCAAAGGGTTTGACCAGGTAATCGCTGGCTCCGGCGTCCAGTCCGGCAACTTTTTCGTCTACCGTGCCCTTGGCGGTAAGGATCAATACCGGTAGTGCGACTTTGCGTGCTCGAATTTTCCTCAACACCTCCAGCCCCGATATTTTGGGCAGCATCAGGTCGAGAATCACGGCGTCGTACTCGTAACTCTCAGACTGATAGGCCCCTTCTTCGCCGTCGCTGGCCACGTCTACGGCGTAACCTTCCTGTTCCAGTCCCTTGCGGACGAAAGCCGCCACCTTCTGTTCGTCTTCGATCACCAGGATGCGCATCGGACTCGCTTCAAACGTTGGTGCACTCGCTCAACCCACGATCAGGATACACCGCAGGCATGGTCCTGCATGTGGACCCAAATTGATTAGATGACATTCAGGAGAATTCTGACGTATCGGGAAAAAAGATTGCAAGCACCGCTCTTTAAACGGTTAACGACATGTGAATGAAGGAAAATGCTGGTTTGAGCTACGCGTGCGCGCCGTTGGCGGAGAGCTTCACGATCATACCCTGATAGCCGATCAACTCGATGGGCGTTTCGGGTTTATCCGCAAAGAATTCCTCGAAGGCCTGGTTCACGCCTTCAGCGCTCACGTAATCGTGGGAGATGATAATTCCGCCAGGATTCATTCGCGGATAGAAAAATTCCAAACCGTCCAGTGTGCTTTGATACAGGTCTACGTCCGAATG
>DATCOK010000198.1:0-9910 GCA_036564765.1 Candidatus Acidiferrum sp.
TATCGGTGCTCTCTTTGAAATGTCTCGGCGCAATCACTTCCGCGCGCACCTTATAAAAAACTTTTCCGCCGCCTTGCCACTTCGCGAATAGCGGAGTAGATGCCGCCTCTTCCGCGCCCATTAACGTCGGCTCTTTTTCAAAAACCCGCGTGCCATGCAGGATGTGGTCCTCCAGCACTTCGTGCAGCGCCTGGAGCACTTCCGCTTCCGGAGCCATTAATTCCGATGCAAAACTCGGACTGGCCGCCTGGTCCGCTCCGCAAATTCCCGCCGAGAGCCATAGCGACGCGCAAACCGCAGTCGCAAGCCGGAGCACCCCTGGCCCTCGACAATAATCATGCCTCTTCAAAATTGTTCATTCTCCAATCCAAACGCGAATTCGGCCGTAGCCAACTGCGACCCAAGGAATGCTCCGCGACTCGCGCAGGTTACCACCTTTTGCTGACAATACTTCTTGGCGAGCCTGCGTTGCTCGTTCAGCAGCCGTCCATATGCCAATGGCAGGGCTCAAGATAAGTTTTTTTTAATAAACTTAACAAATCGCTTGCATTCGTTTTTTCGCAGCAGTACTCTCCTCAACGGTTCTGGGATTCTCCCGCTTTTTTTCTTGGGAAAGGCGGGACATACCTCTATGGGCGTTGTGCAAAACGTCGTTAGCATCCTCTCACGCAGTCGGCATCTCGTGGCTCACTTGCTCACGCGCATGCAAGCTGTCGCCATTATTCATCTCATCAGTCCTGCAGCAAAACAAAACGAATCGCTCAGTACCGAATCGCCAGCTTCAATGTCAGGAGGCGGTATGACCCGTTCTGTACCCGTCCGCAGAAGCCTGTTCACCTCTATATCGTGGAGTGTTGTGGCGCTATTGCTTGCTGCGCTTACCCTAGCGGATTGCCAGAGCGCCTCAGCGCTCCCGATCCCAGGCTCAGGCATCCGCGCCATTCCGGCCTTCGCCAGGAAATACGGCATGCCCTGCTCGGCGTGCCACGAAGCCTGGCCCAAGCTGAACAATTTCGGCCAGACCTTCAAAGATAATGGCTACCAACTCGGCAACGACCGCGACGCCCCCATCTTCCAGCAGCCCGCCTACTGGCCCATCGCGCTGCGCATTACACCCAACTGGCATCGCGAGAGTGTCAATCGCACCGACATCACCAATCCCGCTACTGACGTAACCACCGAGGGGCAACTGACGACCCACGGTTTCGATCTCTCCGGCATGGATATGCTCACCGCCGGTACCTTGGCGAAGAACATCAGCTTCCTGCTGGTACCGTCTGCCGACGAAACTGGGGCCTTTCACTTCGAGTCCGCCAACGTACGTTTCGACAACGTGTTGCACAGCAGTTGGGTGAACGTGAAGGTCGGAAAGTTCGAGCTGGATAACGTCATCTCCGAAAAACGCATCCTTACGCTTTCCGGTAATGGCTCCTACTACCAGGGCTATCACTTCCAGCCTTTAACTGAAGACACCAGCCTGTTCACCTTCGGAATTGGCGACAACCAACTCGGGGCGGAACTCTCCGGTCACTCGCGCAACGACTACACTCGCTATTCCATCGCGCTGCTGAGCAGCAACGACGGCAACGTGGATCTTCCGAACGGCCATGGTTACGACACTTTCCTAACCTTTAGCCAGGCGTTTCAGGCTGGCAGTCTCGGACTGCAGCGCGTCGGCGCATTCGCCTACATCGGCCGCGCGCCTACGTATCACACCCTCGTCGGAGGTCAGACCACTCTGGCCGACGGCTTAGGGCAGAAATCGTTCAATCGCGAAGGCTTCTTTGGACTCTGGTATTACAAGAAGCTGGATTTCACCACCATGTATACGCACGGGAGTGACAGCGCCTTCCTGGGAACCAACACACCCGCTTATGATGCGCTGCCTTTCGGCGCTCGTAGTCCGAGCTGGAATGTCGGCACCATCGAAACGCACTTCACTTACAGCCCGCAGTTGATCTTGATCAACCGCTACGAACTGGTGCGCATGTCGCAACAGGCGCTTCCCGGACTGCCCGGCAATTTCGGCGACGTGGACGTGCTGACCTTCGGCTATCGCTACTATCCCTTCATCTCCAGCCGGGCGGGCTTTGCCTTCCACAATGAATATTCCATTCTTCGCCAACGCGGCGTTTCGCCCATCAACGGCGTGGATGTAACCAGCAGCAGCCTGTTCCTGGGCTTCGATTTTATTTTCTAAGGATTGGAGACCATCATGCGCGCAAACAGACTTGGTTCTACCTGGATGTTTCTCGCGACGGCTGCGCTTCTGGCTCTCCCGTCGATCGCGCTGGCGCAAAACGCCAGCGCCGAACAAGGTTCCGCGCAACCGGCCGCCAAGGCCGCGGCAGATCAGCCTGCGGCGACCCGTGGACCGGAGCACGCCGAATCGCACATCGGCAAACTCACCGGTCATTCCGAGCCCGGCAAACATTTGTACTACCGCTTCTGCTGGGGTTGTCACGGATTCCGCGGCGACGGCAACGGCGAAAACGGCCCGTACCTGAATATTCTTCCGCGCAATTTCGTGGCCGCCAGTTTCAAGTGCCGCTCCACTCCGACCGGCACGCTCCCGACCGACGAAGATCTCTACAATTCGCTGGGCCGCGGCCTCAATAATTCCAACATGCCGTCGTGGATTTCTCTGAGCGATCAGCAGCGCGCCGATATGGTCGCCTTCATCAAGACCTTCTCCCCGCGCTGGGCCAACGAAAAGCCCGGAGACCCCATCAACGTGCCCGCGGAATCTCCCGTAAATCTGCAGAGCATCAAGCACGGCCAGGAACTTTTCCAGAAACTCGAATGCTGGAAGTGTCACGGACCGGAAGGGCGCGGCGACGGACCCTCCGCTTCCACGCTTACGGACAGCAACGATCAGCCCATCCGCCCCTATAACTTTGCCGCCGGTTCGCGCTTCAAGTGCGGCGTCACCAACCATGACCTCTACAAAATTTTCATGACCGGTCTCGACGGGACTCCCATGCCATCGTTTGCCGACGTGATCAAGCCCGAAGACGCTTGGGATCTGGTGCACTACTTGCGCACCCTGCAGGTCACGCACAAGAGCCCGGAACTCGCGCTCTGGGAAAGTTCTCCGGAAGGCCGAGCGATTGTCAACGCTCAAAGAATTTCTGGAACGCCGACCGGTTCAGGTATCAAGCAATAAAGCAGTTTGACTGGTAACAAATTCAGGAGGAAGTGCCATGCACAGCAAGCAAATCATAACCGCCGCGTTTTTGTTTAGCGGCGTAGCCGCGATGTCCATCGCCGGCCCAGCCAAGCCGGCGGGCGGTTCCGTCAGCGGCAAAGTCACGTACGAGGGTACCCCCGCCAAGCAGAAGCCCATCGACATGTCCAAGGAGCCCAGTTGCGCCAAGCAGTACGCCACTCCTCCCACGACAGAAACCGTGGTGACCGGACCAGGCAACACTCTGGACAATGTGGTGGTCTATGTTTCCGCCGGCGCTCCAGATGAGCAGGCGCCCTCGCAAGCCGTAACCTTTGACCAAAAGGGATGCCGCTATCTTCCCCACGTGCTGGCCTTCCAGACCAATCAGGAATTGAAAATCGTCAACGACGACCAGACTTCGCACAACATCCATCCGCTCGCCAAGATCAACCACGAGTGGAACAAGTCGCAGCCGCCCGGAACTCCGCCGCTCATGGAAAAATTCGAAAAGGAAGAGTTCATCCCCGTGAAGTGTAACGTGCACCCCTGGATGCACGGCAACTTCGCGGTCTTGAAGAATTCCCACTACGCCGTGTCCAAGGACGATGGCAGCTTCACGCTTCCCAATCTTCCTCCCGGCAAATACACCATCACCGCATGGCACGAATCCTACGGCACGCAGACCCAGGACGTGACCATTTCCGGTAGCGAATCCAAGAGTGTTAATTTCGTTTTCAAAGCGAAGCCCTACTGATCTCCACCGGCCCTGTTCCTCCCCATCGGAACTGGGCCGGTGTCGCTTTCCCTGATGAATTTTTAGATTCCGGCATTTGATCGAATTTCGGCTCCTTTCAGTAGATTGTCCGCAATAGCTTCACAAGGGGTGTTATGGGTAAGTTTTTCGCGATCATCCTAGTCCTTATCGCCGTGGCTTCCGCCTACCCCATCATCACGCACCAATATGTGCAGCCGGAAGACATCTCCACGCATGGCCACGCCATCGACGAGCAACTCTCGGACACCATGGCGGAAAGCGGCTTTGCTTTTCTCGGCGCGCAATTCCTGCTGGCTTTCTTTGTCTGGAAATTCGCTGATCGCAAGGATGGCCGGAAGGTGCGCCAAATGCCCGGCGGCGCGAAAGTCATGGTGGTGGCGGCGTTCATTCTCGTCGGCACGGAAGTGCTGGCGCTCGGCGTGTTCGGTCAGAAGGCCTGGGCCAGCGTTTATTTCACCGCTCCCAAGCCCGACGACCTGCAAGTGCAGGTGCAAGCCGGACAGTTCGCGTTTTATTTCCGCTATCCCGGGCCGGACGGAAAATTTGCCCCGCTGCATCCCGACAAGATTGACGAAGGCAACTCCAACTTTTTCGGCCTGGATCCGGCCAATGACGTGGAAGCCCGCGACGATGTGGTAGCCGCAGAATTGGCCGTGCCCGTCAATCGCGAAGTGCACCTGCTGATGCACGCGAAAGACGTCGGTCACTCTTTTTATGTGCGCGAGCTGCGGCTGCAGCAGGACTTCGTTCCCGGCCTGGATCTTTCGTTGCACTTCACCGCGACCAAGCCCGGCAAATACGAAATTCTTTGCACCCAGCTTTGCGGGCTGGGCCACTACAACATGAAGGCTTATATGAACGTATTGACCCAGGACGATTTTGAGAAGTGGATGAAGGAGAAAGTCTCCGAACAGTAGTTTTTAATTCTTACCGCGGCGCCAGGGGAATTTGGCGTTGCGGCTTTCTCCAGCGAGGTGAGGGATGCAAGAAGTTACTCCAGTTCAAGCGCACGTGCACGGGCCGCCAACCACCTTTCTTCGCAAGCACGTGTTCAGCCTGGACCACAAGGTCATCGGCCTTCAATACTATGGGCTCGCCCTGGCCGCCGTTACGCTGGGGATGATTCTCTCGTGGCTGATGCGCTTTCACCTGGTCTGGCCCACCGTTAAAATCCCCGGTCTGGAATTACTTTCCAAGGTCGGCGCGCCCGGCGGCATCATCACTCCCGAATATTATCTGTCGCTGCTGACCATGCACGGCACGCTGATGGTTTTCTTCGTGCTGACCAATGCTCCCTTCGCCGCCTTCGGAAATTATTTCCTGCCCATTCAGATTGGTGCGGAGGACATGGCCTTCCCGCGCTTTAACATGATGTCCTTCTGGACCACCTTCCTGGCTTTTTGTGTCTTGATCCTGGCGTTTTTTATTCCGGACGGTCCGCCAATTTCCGGCTGGACGGCGTACGCTCCATTGAGCGCAGTGGGCACGGACGCGGGCCCGGGCTTGGGATGGGGCCAAAATCTCTGGGCCATCTCCATCGCCCTATTTTGCGCGGGCTCGTTACTGGGCGCGCTGAATTTCATCGCGACAACTTTGGATCTGCGCGCCAAGGGTATGACGCTGATGCGCATGCCCATTTGCACCTGGGCCTGGTTCATCACATCGTGTATCGCGCTGCTGGCTTTTGCTGTTTTGCTCCCTGCCTGTCTGCTGCTGATTCTCGATCGCACCGCCGGTACCAGCTTTTTCATTCCGTCCGGCCTGGTGGTCAGCGACCGCTTGCAGCCACACTCCGGCGGTTCGCCGCTATTGTGGCAACATCTGTTCTGGTTCTTCGGGCACCCCGAGGTGTACATCGCCATTCTTCCGTCGATGGGCATCGTCTCGCACGTGCTGATGGCCGGTATGCGCAAGCCGCTGTTGAGCGCCAAAGTCATCATCTACTCGATGCTTTCGATCGGCTTCCTCAGCTACATGGTGTGGGGCCATCACATGTTCGTGAGCGGCATGAATCCCTTCTCTTCGCTGCTCTTTTCTTTTCCGACGCTGACCATCACCATTCCCGCCACGATCATGACGCTGATTTGGCTGGGCAGTCTCTACGGCGCCAATCTGCGCCTGAATTCGGCCACCCTCTTCGCCCTTGGTTTTATTTCCATGTTCGTCAGCGGCGGAGTCAGCGGATTCTTTCTCGCACAGCCATCCATCGACATCTATCTGCACGCCACGTACTTCGTGGTCGGCCACTTCCACATGGTGATGGGCGTAGCTTCCATCTTCGGGGTGTTTGCCGGAACGTATTTCTGGTTCGGCAAAATGACTGGCCGCATGTTGAACGAAACGCTGGGCAAGGTGCACTTCTGGGTGACCTTCATCGGCACATACTGCATCTTCATGCCGTTCCATTATTTAGGGCTGGTTGGCAACATTCGCCGCTATTCCACGTTTGTGGACGACTTCATGGGCCCATTGATGCCGGTGCACAAATTTGTCACCATCGCTGCCCTCATCACTGGCGCGGGTCAGCTGATCTTCTTGTACAACCTGTTCCATAGTCGTTTCTGGGGCAAGCCCGCGCCGGAAAATCCGTGGGAAGGCACATCGCTTGAGTGGAGCATTCCGTCGCCTCCGCCATGGAACAATTTTGGTGATGTGCACCCAGTGGTGTACCACGATCCGTATCAGTACGGCGTGAAAGGGTCAAAGGGCGATTACGTCATGCAGGATTCGCCGGAGCAGGTGGTCGGCGGTTGAGGAAGTTTTGAGCTTAGCTTAGGGTACGAAGAAAGCCGGCGTTTAGAAATTATGTCTACAGCAACCTACACACCAGCCGCAATCGCGGCGCAGGTCCCCAAGGGCCGCGCCATCGTCAGCGCGGGCGCAGCGGCCGACGGTGCTTCACGCAGCGGGGTCTGGGTGGCGATCTTCGCCATCACCATGTCGTTTGCGGCCTTCACCAGCGCACTCTTTGTGCGCGAAGGCTCCTCTTCCGATTGGGTCCATCTCACGCTGCCGAACATCATCTACGCTAACACCTTGGTGATTCTGCTCAGCAGCTTCACCTTCGCGATGGCCAGCCGCGCGGTGCGCTCCCGCACGTACATGGAAGCCCAGGCGGTCAACACCGTGATGGCCTGGCTGGCCGCGACTTTTGCGCTCGGATTACTTTTTATCGCCGGGCAATATGCCGCGTGGCGCCAGTTGGCGGCGCAAGGCTTGTATCTCGCCACCAATCCGAACAGTTCGTTCTTTTATGTATTCACCGGCGCGCACGTTCTGCATGTGCTCGGCGGCGTCGCCGCGCTCGTGTATCTCATCGGACAGCTGGCCGGCAGCCACACCACGTTTCGCCGCGGGGCGTTCTCGAACATCGCCATCTACTGGCATTTCATGGCCGTGCTTTGGCTCTATTTGCTGTTTGTGCTGCGCACCAGGATTTAAGCGCTGTAAAGGAGAATTGACGGTGAGCGAGTCTGAAGTCGCCATTCAGGGCCACGGCCCGGTGGGCCACGGCGCCATGATGGAAGGCTCTCCTTACGCGATTCCTTCGCGCAAGCTGACCATGTGGCTGTTCATCATCTCCGACGCGGTAACGTTCGGCGCGTTCCTGTTCGCTTATGGCTATTTGCGCTACGCCAGCAGCGACTGGCCCACGCCGTTCAAGTTCCGCCCCAGTATTCTTAACGTGATCATCATGACCTTCGTGCTGATCACCAGCAGCTTGACCATGCTTGGCGCGGTGGACGCCTCGAAACTGGGCGACAAGGCCAAGACCACTCGGTTTATGTGGTCCACCATATTTCTCGGCGCGCTGTTCGCCGGGTTGCATATTCGCGAATGGTTCGGACTGATCGGCGAAGGTGTGCGGCTCTTTCACAATCCCTGGGGTTCGTCGCTCTTTGGCGCGACCTTTTTCAGCATTACCGGATTGCACTTGCTGCACGTGATCAGTGGCGTTATCGCGCTGATCGTGGTGTGGCGTGGCTACACCCGCGGCACGCTGACCGCCGGGCATGTCGAAACCACCGGCTTGTACTGGCATTTCGTCGATCTGGTCTGGATGTTTGTGGTGCCGCTGGTGTACTTGCTGAATATTCAGCACTAAGGATTTCTCTATGACCGATAAAATTGTCGCCGAAGGAAAAGGTTCGGTTACCGCGCCATCCACCTCCGGCAACGTCATCGCCAAATACTTGCCGGTCTATTTTGTGTTGCTGGGCCTTGCGGCGCTGGAGATTTTTCTGGCCTACCGCAATTTTTCCAGCGGCACTTTGCTGGTGATTCTGTTGCTGCTGGCACTATGCGGCGGCGGGCTGGCACTGATGTACTTCATGCACCTGGCGCAGGAGAAGCCGAGTTTGTTTCTATCGCTCATTCCGGCCACGATTTTTGTGCTGATCATGATGAATATGATCTGGTCGGACAGCTTCCGGTTGCTGCACATGAAGCCGTTTGCGCATTGAGGACCAGTCGCTTGCCTGCGGCAGGCGCAGGGAGTAATACTTGGTGGGAAGTTTGGTGCAGACAGCAATGCCGAAGACGATGAGTGCAAGCCGATCGAAGTTGTGGCTGCGTGGTGTGGCTGTGCTGCTATTGGCCGGGCTCGCTCCGGGGTTGTCCTTCGCGCAGAATTGCGCGCTGTGCTACACCCAGGCGGCCGGCTCCGGTTCGCGTATGATCCATGCGCTCAAAAGCGGCATTCTGATTCTGATGATCCCGCCGATGTGCATTTGTATCGGTATTACCGTAATGGCCTACAAGAAGCGCAACCAGTTCAACGACGACTTCCAGACCGAAGAGCAGTAACCTCAGTTCCTGAACCTTCCTGAGCGCTACTTATCCTCATTTTCCAGCGATTCGCGAACCTTGGCCAATTCTTTGCGTTTCGATTTCTCCACATCCGGAAACTGTAGATCAAGATCGTCCAGCGTCGAAGTTACCGCGGAAGCAACGACTGCGCGCGTGAACCACTTGTTGTCGGCGGGAACCACGAACCACGGAGCACGCTTGGTGGCGGTGTTCTGGATCATCTCTTCGTAGGTGTCCTGGTAATCCTTCCAGGAACCGCGCTCCTTGATATCCGCCAGGGAAAACTTCCAGTTCTTGCGCGAATCTTCCAGGCGCTCGAGAAAGCGTTTCTTTTGCTCTTTTTTGGATAGATGCAGGAAAAACTTGAGTATCAGGATGCCGTTGCGCGTCAGATAGCGCTCGAAGGCGTTGAGGTCTTCGTAGCGCTCTTCCCAGATTTTTTTGGTGACTGCACTCGCGGGGAGTTTTTCTGCTTGCAGCAACTCGGGATGAACGCGCAGCACCAGCACTTCCTCATAGTACGACCGGTTGAAAATTCCAATCTTGCCGCGCGTGGGAACAACCTTGTGGGTTCTCCACATGTAATCGTGGTCGAGCTCTTCAGTGCTGGGACTCTTGAAGGACCACACGTCGCAGCCCTGCGGATTCACTCCGGACATCACGTGCTTGATCACACCGTCTTTGCCGGCTGCATCCATGCCCTGAAAAATCAACAGCAGGCCCCAGCGGTCCTGCGCGTAGAGTTTTTCCTGCAACTGGCTGAGCATTTCCACGCTTTGCTGCAGCATGGCATGGGCGTGGTCCTTGTCCTTCAGGTCACCAGTCGAGTCGGGAGCGAAGTCCTTCAGGCGAAACTTCGAACCGTCCGTTACGCGAAAGGATTCGGCAATTTGGGCGGCTTCCTTGGAGAATTTTTTGGCTTTCATGGTTACCGATTGTAGAGCACCCCTCTGTTTGGGAAAAGCGGCGGGCTGGTCTAAAGTGTTCGTCTCCATGCACCCACCAACGAGCGGAGAGTCTCTCTAGCGTATGCCGCACCTCGCCCGCAAGCTGCGCTTTGCCGACTATTTTGCGCTGGCCTTTGGCACCATGATCGGAGTCGGGTGGTTGGTGGTGATGGACGATTGGCTCGGGCGCGGCGGGCCGCTCGGCGCCAT
>DATCOK010000199.1:0-4129 GCA_036564765.1 Candidatus Acidiferrum sp.
TCCTCATCTGGCTTTGCGTAAAGAAAGCCCCGCGCTTCTTCGGCGCTCGCGCCGACACCATCAGCTCCGCCATCCAGAAAAGCACCGAAGCCAAAAATAAAGCCGATCAGCAACTGCGCGACGCCGAAGCTCGCCTCAAAAATCTCGAAGCCGAAGTCGCCGAGCTGCGCGACGCCGCCCAGCGCGAGTCCGCCGCCGAAGCCGAGCGCATCCGCAATCTCGCCATCAGCGACGCCCAAAAAATTGACGACGCTGCCGGCGCTGAAGTGGAAGCCACCGAACGCGCCGCGCGCCTCGAGCTCAAAGCCCTGGCCGCCAATCTTGCCGTAGACGGCGCGGAAACCCTGCTCGCCCAACAGCTCACTCCCGCCGCCCAGGAATCGCTGATCAATAATTTCGTCAGCACCCTGAACAGAAGGCCCAATTGAAGTCCGCCAGCCTGCAGTACGCCAACGCTTTCGCGGACGTCGCCATCTCCCAGGGCGCTCCGCAAACCGCCGTCCGGCAACTCGCTGACTTCGGCGCCGCTTTTGCCGAGTCATCCGAGCTGCAGAATTTTCTCGCCAGCCCCGCCGTCAATCACGATAACAAACACGCTGTGATCGAAAAAATCGCGGTCCGCCTCGGCGCCCAAAAAATCATTCGCAATTTTCTGTTCGTCATCATCGATCACCGGCGTTCGCCCATGCTTCCGGAAATTATTTCCGCTGTGGAAAGTGCCGTGCGCCAGCGCCAGGGCATCGCTGAAGCCGAAGTCACTTCCGCCGTCGAATTGAACGACGCGCAAAAAGCCGAATTGGCCAGAACCCTTAGCCGCCTCACCGGCAAAAAGATCGAACCGAAATACACTCTCGACAGAACTTTACTGGGTGGAGCAGTCGCCCGCGTTGGAGATACCATCTACGACGGTTCGCTGCGCAGCCGCTTGAACGAAATGCGCGCGCGCCTGTCGCAGGAATAATTTTGGGGATGCAGTGAAGCAACACGCCGTTAACCCGGCAACAGCAGTAACGACGTAAAAAGGGATTCAGCACCATCAGCGCCCGGCACAGAACTTGAACCATAGCGGTTCAAACGCATTCAGGAGCAGGCATGGCCAATATCAAGGCGGATGAAATCAGCAAAATTCTGCGCGAGCAGATTGAAAACTACGAGCAAACCGTCAGCGTCGACGAAGTCGGAGCGGTCATCAGCGTCGGCGACGGCATCGCCCGCGTCCACGGCCTCGCCAAAGTCATGGCCGGCGAGATGCTGGCCTTCCCTCACAACGTTTTCGGCATCGCGTTGAACCTCGAGGAAGAGGAAGTCGGCGTGGTGCTCCTCGGCGAATCCAGCGAACTTCAGGAAGGGGACGTCGTCAAGCGCACCAACACCATCATGTCCGTCCCCGTCGGCGAAGCGATGATCGGCCGCGTCGTCAATCCGCTCGGCGAGCCGCTCGACGGCAAGGGCCCTATCGCCTCCAAGCAGCGCAATCCTCTCGAGCGCATCGCTCCCGGCGTTCTCGATCGTCAGCCCGTGCGCGAGCCGCTGCAAACCGGTATCAAGGCCATCGATGCCATGATCCCCATCGGTCGCGGCCAGCGCGAACTCATCATCGGCGATCGCCAGACCGGTAAAACCGCCGTCATCCTCGACACCATCATCAATCAAAAGGGTGGCGACGTAATCTGCATCTATTGCGGCATCGGCCAGAAGCGCTCCACCATCGCGCAAGTGGTTAAAACCCTTACCGACGCCGGCGCCATGGACTACACCATCGTTGTCGCGTCCACCGCTTCCGAACCCGCTTCACTCCAATACATCGCGCCTTACGCCGCTTGCGCCATGGGCGAATTTTTCCGCGACACCAAGCGCCACGCGGTAACTTTCTACGACGATCTTTCCAAGCACGCCCAGGCCTATCGCGAAATCTCTTTGCTCCTTCGCCGTCCGCCCGGCCGCGAAGCCTTCCCCGGCGACGTTTTTTATCTCCACTCCCGCTTGCTCGAACGCGCCGCCAAGCTCAACGACAAACTCGGCGCCGGCTCGCTCACCTCCCTGCCGGTCATCGAAACTCAGGCCGGTGACGTCTCCGCTTACATTCCCACCAACGTCATCTCCATCACCGACGGCCAGATTTATCTCGAAGCCGACCTATTCAATGCAGGCATTCGCCCCGCTATCAACGTCGGCATCTCCGTCAGCCGCGTCGGCGGCAACGCCCAGATCAAAGCCATGCGCCAAGTCGCCGGCACTCTGCGCCTCGACATGGCCCAGTATCGCGACCTCGCAGCTTTCGCGCAGTTCGGCGCCGATCAGCTCGACAAAGCCACTCAGGCCCAACTCGGCCGCGGCCAGCGCCTCACCGAAATCCTCAAACAAGATCAGTACGTGCCCTTCAGCGTCGAAAAGCAGGTCCTCAGCCTATTCGTCGCCACCAGCGGCGCTCTCGACAGCATCCCGGTTCCCGCCGTGCGCCGTTTCGAACGCGAATTCCTGGCCTTCGTCGAAACCAACAACTCCGAAATCCTGAAAACCATCGCTGAAAAGAAAGCTCTCGACGACACCATTAAATCCGAAATCAAAAAAGCCGTCGACGCTTTCAAGGAACGCTTCAACACCGACGTCGAAGAAACCGGCGAATCCGCCGCCAAAGCCGCGGCCACCCCGGAAAAGAATCAGGACCCCGCCGCGGCCGCCACGCAGAAGCCCGAAGATCCGTCCGCCAAAAAAGAGGAGGCGCCGGTAGCAAAATAAATTCGTCGCGAAGTAATTCGCGCGATCTAGATTCGTAGCCAAATAATTTTCGCTGCGAATTTTGCTCCACGGAAAAATGGCCACTCTACTCGATTTCCGCCGCCGCATCCGCTCGGTGAAAAACACCCAGCAGATCACCCGCGCCATGAAGTTTGTTGCCGCGGCCCGATTGCGGCGCGCCCAGGAAGCCGCGCTCGCCGCCCGTCCCTACGCCGCTGAACTCGCGCGCGTGCTGCGCTCCACCATGGCCCGCATCGAATCACCCCAGCATCCGCTCCTCGCCGTGCGTCCGGAAAACAATATCCTGGCCATCATCCTCACCGGCGAACGTGGCCTCGCCGGCGCGTTCAACAGCAACGTGCTGCGCAAGGCTCACGAATTCTTTCGCGGCCATCAGGGCAAAAAAATCACCACCATCCCCGTCGGCAAAAAAGGCCGCGACTCCCTCCGCCGCGCCGGCTTCACCTTTGCCGCCGAATACGTCAACGTGCTCGCCCGCGTGGATTTCAAGACCGCCCGCGAAATCGCCAATCTGGTCGCTGAGCTCTATACCAAGGAAGAAATCGACTCCGTCTACATCATCTTCAGCGAATTCAAAAGCGTGATGGTTCCCACCCTGGCGGTGGAAAAACTTTTGCCGGTGGAAGCTATTCGCGAAGACCAAGACGAAAACGCCGCTGAAAACGCCCCTGAAAACATCGGGCGAAAGAAAGAAAAGTCCAACGAAACCCCCATCGACTATATCTACGAGCAGCCCGAAGAGCAGATCCTGGCAAGATTGCTGCCACGCTATATCGAAACCCAAATCCTGCGCGCCATGCTGGAATCTTCCGCGGCCGAACACGCCGCCCGCATGACCGCCATGGAAGCCGCCACCAACAACGCCAACGACGTGATCGAGGCCCTTACCCTGCACATGAACAAGGTGCGCCAGGCGGCCATCACCAAGGAAATTATTGAAATTGTCAGCGGCGCCTCGTACGGCGCTTAGGAGAAAGCATGGCGGAAAAAAGTAAACGCATCGGACGAGTCGTGCAGGTCATCGGCCCGGTCCTTGATATTCAGTTTGAAGCCGGCCACCTCCCGGCCATCTACAACGCGGTGCACATCACCAGTGAAGGCTTCAACATTCCCGAGCCTCTCGACGTCACCGCCGAAGTCCAGCAGCATCTCGGGGAAGGCCGCGTGCGCGCCGTCGCCATGGAAGCCGTCGAAGGCATGGTCCGCGGCATGCCCGCGGAAGATATGGGCCAGGGCATTACCGTCCCCGTTGGCCGCGCCACTCTCGGCCGCGTCATGAACGTGCTCGGCAAGCCCGTCGACCAGCTCGGCCCCATCAACAGCCCCACGCACTATCCCATTCACCGGCCGGCTCCTCCTCTTGAGGATC
>DATCOK010000200.1:0-8399 GCA_036564765.1 Candidatus Acidiferrum sp.
GTGTAATCCACCTGCGTATAGTTTTTGTCCGCGTCCTCATCCAGGCCCACCAGCCAGTAGCCCGCCTCTTTCAGCTCTTCCATGGCGCGCACCAGATTGGTGACTCGCGCAATCGGCATATGGGCCAGCGCGCCCGCCGAAGCGCGCGCCACCGTGTCCGTCAATCCGGCCGCGCGCCGCTCTGGGATCACCACGCCATGCGCCCCTGCCGCCAGCGCCGTACGAATAATCGCCCCGAGGTTGTGCGGGTCTTCCACGCCATCCAACAGTACGATCAGTCCGCGTCGGCCCCCGCCTATGCGATTGGCGTGCTCGAGCACGTCGTCGAGCGAACCGGCCGAACGCGCCGCGACCATCGCCACCACGCCTTGGTGGTCTTTCGAATTGGCCAGGCGGTCAAGCTGGCTGCGGTCCTCGAAGCGCACAGGAATGCCTCGGCCGCGCGCCAACTGCACAATCTCTTCCGCGCGCGTATCCTGTCGCCCGCGCGCGATCACGATCCGATCGATTGCGCTACCCGCTTGGAGCGCTTCGCGAACCGCGTTAATGCCCGTTAACCGGTCCGTAGAAGGACTCATGCGAACAACAGTGTACCGAAGAATTATGGACAGATTTCAATAACCCGCTATTTTTCTCCCGCAGATGCAGGACAAGGGCTACGAGCACCCTGCCAAGAATCAATAGTCCAAACCAGATCCTGGCAACCGGCACCAGATCTCTATGAGAACCGCGACAGTCATCGTAAAAGCTAATTCATAAATCCGTTCGGGGATTTCTTCCTTGATCGGCTTATTCCCCCATCGTCGTTTCATTCGCGTTCAAATTTGACGAAAGACAAGATGCTTAGTCCAGTGCCGCGCAAAATTCCGAGATCCGCACTTTCGCCGATTTGACCGGCACTAAGAACGGCAGCTCGGCAGCATCATCCAGTAGCAACACCACTCGGTCCAACTCTCCGCCACCAACTTTCCCGGTGAGCGCCAGCCGGATCGGAAGAAACAGATCGCGGCTGCGCAAATCCGATGTTTCCTTCAGGGTATTGACAATTTCTTTCAGGTGCTCCGAATCGAGCGTTCGCCCGTCTAGCAACAGCAGCGCAATTTTTCGCACGACATCTCGCGCGCCGTACCGCGCCAGAACCGCGTGGCTCTCGACGTTCTTCAAAACACCGGTGGCGTCATATGAAAAAATCAGAGCCAGCAATTCGCCGAGCGCTGGTCTATCCGAAACGTGCGGACCAAGTATGCTGGCGGCGCGCTCACACCATGCGGAAATTTGGGCCGAAGGTGTGCCCGTGGAAAGCCGTCCGCATTCCCGTGCGATATCAGCCACATCCGCGCCGGTGAACAGGTTCGGAACGGCTACCGTTTCGTTTGAATGAGGTTCGGTAGGCATGTAAGGATAGCTATCGCGTAACGTCCTCGAAAAGAAATCAGGGCGTTCCACAGCGCGCGACGACCAAAAACTTTAAGACCGGATTTCGAGGGTAGCCACCACATACGCCGCAATCGCTTCCCCGCGCCCCACCGCGTCCACGCCTTCGTTGGTCTTGGCCTTCAGATGAATGCGGTCGGCGGTAACTTGTAAGGCATTCGCTAATTTTTCCTGCATTTGCGAAAAATGCGGCCCGAGCTTGGGCTTCTCCAGAATCACCACCGCATCGACGTGCTCAATGGAAAATTGTTTTTCGTCCAGCAGCCGCGCGGCATGTTCGAGAAACTGCATGCTGTCGGCGCCCTTCCACCGCGGATCGGTGTCCGGAAAATGCCGGCCGATGTCGCCGAGTCCTGCCGCGCCCAGTAGCGCATCGCACAGCGCATGAGCCACCACGTCACCATCCGAGTGCCCCATCGGGCCCTTATCAAACGGCACTTCTATTCCGCCAATAATCAGTTTGCGGCCAGGTTCCAGGCGGTGCAGGTCGTAGCCGATGCCGCAGCGCGCGCTCACGCTTTTTTGCGCTCGCGTTCGAGGTAGAAGCGCGCCAGTTCCATATCCGACGGCCGTGTGATCTTGATGTTCCGCTCGGAGCCCAGCACTACGTGCACATCGTGGCCCATGCGCTCCACTAGCCCGGCTTCGTCCGAGGCATTTACCCCGTCGGCCGCCGCGCGCGCGAAGGCTTCCTTCAATAATTTTGCGGAAAAGGCCTGCGGCGTCTGCGCCAGCACCACCCGTTCGCGCGGAATGGTGCTGATGATCAGCGCGACGTCTTCCGGCAAGCTGGCGCGCTTCACCTCTTTCACCGTGTCCATCGCCGGAATGCCCAGAATCGCGGCCTCACACTTGCGCGCCTCTTCGATGACCCGCGTAATCTGCTCGACGGTTACGAACGGCCGCACCGCATCATGCACCAGAACAATTTCCGTATCCGCGGCCACTTCTTTCAACGCCTGAGCCACCGACTCCTGTCGCGAATCGCCGCCGCGCACCACCCGCACCGACTGTCTAAAATTTTCGCCACGTATGGTCGCTTGCAGCGATTCCACCACATCCCCGCGCGTCGCTACGATGATGTCCGTGACCAACGGACACGCTGCCATCCGCCGCAAACTGTGCAGCACGATCGGCGTCCCGTCGAGTTCCAGAAACTGCTTCGGAGTGTCAGCGCCCATGCGCGTGCCCAGTCCGGAAGCCGGAAGGATTGCTGTTATACGCCCCATATCCTCATCAAAAATCCGCGTCGATTCGACCCGCCGCCGCCCCCAGCGAAAATACCGCGGAGCGACTCAAAACAGCTGTGCCCAAACTTCCAAAGTGTACCCCAAGCACACCAAGGACGCGAAGCCGCTCAGCGCCATGCGGGCTTCTCAACAACTTAACGACGCGTGGAGTTTGCAGCGAGGCCCAGGGAGTCCAACCGCAAGGCGGCTATCAATCGAGCGGCCGCTGTCTCGTTTCGGGATCTGAATTCGCGGTGGGCGCAGCCTGGTCCGTGGATGGAATGTCGAGCGGCGCGGACTTCCCGTCTTCGCGCGCGCCATTCGAACTAGACGAAGTGCCCGCGCCGGAATTCACGCTCCGCCCCGCCGCCGCCGCACGCGCCAGAGGACCAACCGGCTCACTGCGTTCGTCGACGCGCCCAAAAATCATTTTCCCAGCGGTGGTCTGGTGCACGGAGGTCACGATGATGTCGACAGTCTTGTTGATCATGCGCCGCGCGCCATCGACCACCACCATCGTGCCGTCGCTGAGATAAGCCACGCCCTGCATGGCTTCTTTGCCTTCTCGCTGGATGAGCACGTGCATGGTTTCGCCGGGCAGCACCACCGGCTTGAGCGCGTTGGCCAGTTCATTCACGTTGAGCACGCAAAAACCCTGCACTGTGGCCACTTTATTCAAATTAAAATCGTTGGTGACAATCTTCGCGCCGGTGCTGCGCGCCAGTTCAATCAGTTTGTGATCCACGTCGTTGATCTGCGGAAAATCCTGATCGAGCACGCGCACTTCCACATCCGGCATCTTCTGAATCCGCTGCAGCACCTCCAACCCGCGCCGTCCGCGTTGGCGCTTCAGCGGATCGGAAGAATCGGCGACCAGCTGCAGTTCGTGCAAGACAAATTGCGGCACCGCCAGGACGCCATCGAGAAAATGCGCCTCGCAAATCTCTGCGATGCGCCCGTCGATGAGCACGCTAGTGTCCAGCAGCTTCATAAACGATTTCGCCGCGGCTTGTTTTCCGCCAACTGCACCGGAGGCACGCGCGTCCCACATCGCGCCGCAGCGTATGCCGCTCACACTTCCCAGATACGTGAGGCCCAGGACGGAAACAATTTCGAGAAAGGTGTCGGTCGACGCGGGTTCGGAGGAGCGGGAAATAATCAGCGTGAGCAGGAACGAAGCGAAAATACCGGCGATCGCGCCGCACACCGCACCTACCAGACCGCTGAGTGAAGCATGCCGCAACCTCAGTTCCGCGAGCAAAATCACCAGCGCGATCAGAAAGCCCGCGCCCGCTGCGCCAGCTCCGTGCAGAGCAAAGGGCGACCACGCAAAGCACAAGGCGCCGATGGCCACCGCTAGTGACGCGCGAATGAGCCATGGCTCCCAAGCGGTCGCAGGCGGGGCTGCTGTCGCGCCCAGCGCGGCACTCGCTTGGATCGCCGGGGTCTTAACGTCCGGTGCTCGCGAAGAGCGCATCCCTGCTATTGATTTGACCGCAATTTTTGTGTCAGGAGGTTTCCCGTTCATGCGCGATGGGTGAGAGGGGCCATGGAGGTGAGTTTTCCGGCCCGCTGCAGCCCACCCGCGCGAGATAGAAAACTGTATGCCGGGCCGGCGAATTCCGCGAGCTACGGCTGCCGTTTATATACTCTGTCATCCGCGACAAATCAAGAAATTATCGCAAGGGTGTGACAGAAAAATTTCATGGGCGCCATGCGAAATTCGAATCCGTCCCTGAAATCCGCAATTAGCGAAGGATATTGGTTGAGTTAGTTGGAGCTACTGGAGATAGATGCGCGGCACGCGCTGGCTTACAGCACACAGCAGGTCGGAAGTAACCGTGCCGATGCTGCGCGCTACAAGATGCGCCGGATGGCTAGCCTCGCCCTCAGTGCCGTAAATCGTAGCCATGTCACCGATCTGCGTCTCAGGCACGTCGGTAACGTCGATCATGGTCACGTCCATGGAAATAATTCCCACGATACGCGCCAGCACCCCGCGAATTAGCACGCTGCCGCGGTTGCCAAGCGAGCGGTGAATACCGTCACCATAGCCGGCGGCCAGCACCGCAATGCGCGAAGGTTTCTCCGGCACGAAGCTCGATCCATACCCCACGCCGACTCCCGCGGGCACATCTCTCAAGCTGATGATGCGCGTTCGCAGGCTCATAGCCGGATGCAGCGCCAATTTCTTCTCAAGTTCCGTACGCTTTTCGACCGGATCGTAGCCCGGATGGTAGCCGTATAGAATCGCGCCCGGGCGCACCATGTCCGCCCAGGTCTCCGGCCGCGTCACGATCGCCCCGCTGTTCGCCAGGTGCACGATTCCAGGATCGACGCCCAAGCCCCGCAATTTTTCGAGCACCGCGAAAAACAGCTCTTCCTGTTCCTGGGTCTGCCGTCCCGCCGCGGAATCCGCAAAACTTTCCGACGAGGCGAAATGCGTAAAGGTTCCGCCCAGCTGCAAGTGCCGAGCTTTTTCGAGTTGCCGCGCGAAACATTCCACATCCTTCGGCGCGAGGCCCAGGCGGTTCATCCCGGTATCCACTTTGAGATGAAACGAGACCTTGCGTTTGCCTTGTTTCGCCGCAGCGCGCTCCAGCAGCGCAAATTGCTCGCATCGATGAATCATAGTGGTCAGATTGTGCTGTAGCAGCCGCTTTTCTTCTCCCGGCACAAAACTGGTCAGGACCAGAATCGGTTTGCGCAAACCCGCTTCACGAAGGGCGATGCCTTCTTCCGTGCAGGTGACGCCGAACCAATCACAGCCGGCCTTTTCTAGAGCCTTCGCGACCGCGGGCCCGCCATGCCCGTAAGCGTTGCCCTTCACAATAGCGAGCACTTGTCTTGCCTTGGCGCGCTTCTCTTTCGCCGGATTTACGTACGCACGGATCGCTTGGTAATTGTGCACGATGGCCGGCAGCGAAACGTCCGCCCACACCGGCCGCATATTGGGTGTTGCTGGAGTTTTCGGCGTTCGTGGCATGTTGGTCCCAGGGAAATCCAGTTTAAGCCATTCACGTGGCAGTGGCGGCTGACCCGCCGGAAACTGCCGCGTGAATGACAACAGTGGCGACTGTGTATCTGAGGAAAGCAGGTGATGTTCCAACAACCGCGGGAATCAAAATTTCTCTCGGATTTCGCTAACGCCAACACTGTAAAGGGATTGCAGGGTTCCAGGAAATTGCGCGGCGGTTCGATGAAAGAACGTCGCGGCACGACTGCGTGGACCGTTACACGCGTTGTGTCTGTCCCGACATAGCCCCCGGCGGGGGCGTGGCCTTACATGTCGTCGGCGGCAAACTGCGAAAAGGCGTCTGGAGCGGCTTCTTCAAACCGTGTCAGCCGGCTGCGAAACACAAACTTCACGCTTTCGGTGGGGCCGTTGCGCTGCTTGGCGATTTTCAGTTCTGTCTCTTCGCGCTCTTCCGGTGTGGCCCCCTGCTTGAAGAAATGCGGGCGGTAAATGAACATCACTACGTCGGCGTCCTGTTCTATCGCGCCGGATTCGCGCAGGTCCGAAAGTTGCGGCCCGCGGTCGTCGCGTTCCGGAGCGCGAGTCAACTGGCTCAACACCAGCACGGGAATCTGCAGCTCTTTTGCCAGCCCCTTCAACGCGCGCGAAACGCTCGCGACTTCTTCGTTGCGGTTCGAGAAGCGCCCGCGCGCAGTGATCAGCTGCAAGTAATCAACAATCAGCAGCGATAAGCCCTTGTCGCGCTTCAGCCGCCGCGCCTTGGCGCCGATTTCGAGCACGCTGATCGATCCTGCGTCATCAATCCACAGCGGCGCTCCCGCAATGACGCCCAGCGCGTCCGTCATCCGCCGCCAATCCTCTTTGCTCAAATGGCCGGTGCGGAATTTGTGCGCGTCGATCTGCGCCACCGAGGCCACCAGGCGTTGCAGCAGCGACTCCTTGGACATTTCCAGGCTGAAGATCGCCGCCGGATGCCCACCGCGAATGGAAATGTTTTCAGCCAGGTTGAGGGCCAGCGCCGTTTTTCCCTGCGAAGGACGGGCGGCGAGAATCAGCAACTCGGACGGCTGCAGTCCCGAAGTTAGTTTGTCGAGTTCGCCGTAACCCGTGGCCACTCCGGTGATGCTCTTGCCTTCGCGAAAAATGCGCTCGAGGCGCTCGAAATTGTCGCGAACGATATCTTTGACCGGAATGAGTCCGGCGCGCACGCGATCTTCTGCCAGCGCGAAAATCGAGGACTCCGCGTTATCCAGGATAGTATCCGCGCCGTCTTCTCCTTCGAACGCCCGCTGCTGAATATTGTGCGTAGCGTGAATCAGATTGCGCAGCATTGCCTTTTCTTTGACGATGCGCGCGTAGTGCTCCACGTTCGAAACGCGCGGCATGCCATCGGCCAGCGAAGCGAGGTACGGCGCTCCGCCGGAGGCGTCCAAATCGCCGCGCCTGTGCAATTCCTCCGTGAGAGTAACCAGATCGATGGCCTGCTGCATCTCGCCCAGCGCGATCATCTGCGTAAACACCCGGCGGTGCTGGTCCAGGAAAAAATCTTCGGGGCGCAGATGCTCAACGGCCGGGTTCAGCGCGTTGTTGTCGAGCAAGATGGCGCCAAGCACCGAACGCTCGGCGTCCAGGTTGCTCGGCAGCGGTTTTTCAAGAACGGTATCGACAGCCATGAGGCTCTTTACCCCAAACTTCTAATTCTTCGCCTTATCTTCGCCCTGGGCGAATTTTTAGCATTTTCTCCTGCACGCGGCAAGAGAAACATTTTTTGGGACGCTTATGATCTGAATCTGAATTGCACCGAACGAAGTAATTCAATGAAGCGCATTGTGCGTGCATGCCGCTTCCACGTCAACCGACAATCGTCACATGGAAAAAAAATCTGTGCATACTCGGCGGAAATCTCTGCAAAACTTTTCGCGTGGCGCAACGCGCGCAGAATTCTTCCAACTGAAAAGATATTCCAACCATGCTTGACTGCGAGACGAACCGCCTTCTGGTGGCTTGCTCCAAAAAAAAAGAGGCGCACGAAGCGCCTCTTCCCATCCGATTAAGAAAAAAAACTATTCTTGTTCGCCTTCCTTTTTAACTTGCACTTTAACTTCCGCGATGATGTCGCGAAACACCTTGACGGTGGCGCGGAAATCACCCAGCGCCTTGATCGGCTCCGAAGTGTGAATCTGCCGCTTGTCGATCTTGAAGCCCTTGGTTCCCAACGCTTCCGCGATATCCCCGGTAGTCACCGACCCGAACAACTGATCGTTCTCCCCGGTTTTGCGCGTGAAGCTGAGTTCCACGCCGTTTAGTGCGGCCGCCTGCTTCTGCGCCGCGTCCATTTCCGTCGCCGTTTTCTTAGCCAGCGAGCCGCGAATCTTCTCGATGGCTTTCAGATTTCCCGCGCTGGCTTCCACCGCGAGCTTCCGCGGCAACAAGAAATTACGGGCGTAGCCGGGCTTCACGGTTACCACATCCCCGCGATGGCCGAGCTTTTCAATATCTTCCTGCAGAATAATTTGCATATAAGTTTTCCTTAGCTCTCGTTTTCGTATTTTGCAGTCGTCGATTAGGCGTTAGAAGGATCCGGCGCGGATGCTGGAGCCTGAGTTGCAGCCGCAGGTGCAACCGGCGCTGGAGTTGGAGTTGCGGCCGGCGGATGCGCTGCCGCCGGCGAGGCATTGGCGGGCGCATGGGCCATCGGCGGACGAGGCTGCAGCGTTCCCGCAGCGCTTCCCGCGAAGGGCAGCAGCGCGATGTTGCGC
>DATCOK010000201.1:0-2993 GCA_036564765.1 Candidatus Acidiferrum sp.
GCGCAAAGCGGAGCGCGCGGGTCACTTTAAATTACGGGGTGGAACAGGAGAAGAGCATGGACGCGAAAAAAGTGAATGGCAGCGGCAGCGGACAGCCCGGCGCGAAAGAGTGGCGGGTGAAGGTGGGCTTGGCCGAAATGCTCAAGGGCGGTGTGATCATGGACGTGACCACCGCGGAGCAGGCGAAAATCGCGGAGAAAGCCGGCGCTTGCGCGGTGATGGCGCTGGAGCGGGTGCCTTCCGACATTCGCAAGGAAGGCGGCGTGGCGCGCATGGCCTCGATCAGGGTGATTCGCGAGATCATGGCCACGGTCACCATTCCGGTGATGGCCAAAGTGCGCATCGGGCACTTCGCGGAGGCGGAAGTTTTGCAGGCGCTGGAAGTGGACTTCATCGATGAGAGCGAAGTGCTCACGCCCGCCGACGAAGAAAACCACATCTGGAAGCACGACTATCGCGTGCCCTTCGTGTGCGGCGCGCGCAACCTGGGCGAAGCGCTGCGACGTATCGGCGAAGGCGCGGCCATGATTCGGACCAAAGGCGAAGCCGGCTCGGGCAACGTGGTGGAAGCGGTGCGGCACATGCGCACCATCGTGGCGCAGATGAAGAAACTCACCACCATGCGCGAGGACGAGTTGATGCGCGAAGCGAAGGAACTGGGCGCGCCGTTCGAATTGATTCGCCAGATTGCCAAGACCGGCAAGTTGCCGGTGCCGAATTTTTCCGCGGGCGGGATTGCCACACCGGCGGATGCCGCGCTGGTGCGCAGCCTGGGGGCGGAGGCAGTGTTTGTGGGTTCGGGAATTTTCAAGTCGAGCGATCCGGAAGCGCGGGCAAAGGCCGTGGTGAAAGCCACCACGCATTTCGAAGATCCGAAAGCGGTGCTGGAAGCGCATGAGGAGCTGGGCGAGGCCATGAAGGGCCTGGACATCCGGCAGATGGAAGAAAAAGACATGATGTCGACGCGCGGCTGGTAGGTTCCGCGCGAGATTTGCCGAGGATGAGCCGGTGAAAATCGGGATTCTGGCGGTGCAAGGCGACTTCGAGGCGCATGCCGCGATGCTCCATGGATTGGGCGTCGAAACGGTCGAGGTGCGCACGCCGGAGGACATGGAAGGTTGTGACGGCCTGATTCTTCCCGGCGGCGAAAGCACTACACAGCTGCAATTTTTGCAAGAAGAAGGCTTGTACGAAACGATTCAGCGCTTCGCCAGCGAGGGCGGCGCGGTGTTCGGCACGTGCGCGGGAGCGATCCTGCTGGCCACCGAAGTAAAAAATCCTCAGCAGGAATCCCTAGGCTTGCTGGACATGACTGTGCAGCGCAACGGCTATGGCCGGCAAGTGGCCAGCGACGTCTTCAGTGGCAAATCCAAATTGAAAGACGGCCCGCTGGAGATGGTGTTCATCCGCGGCCCGATCATAGATCGCGTGGGCGAAGACGTTGAGATTCTCGCCAAGCACGCCGGGAAGCCCGCCGTCGTGCGAAAAGGCCGCGTGCTGGCGACCACTTTTCATCCGGAGTTGACGTCCGATACTACCGTACACGAATATTTTCTCAAGCTCGCTGCGGAATCGTTCAAGCCCGGCGGCGTCGAGTCTGCTAAACCAGAAATGAGCGGCGCCAAGTCTTCCACGTGACGGAACTCGTCCAGCCATCCGCATCGCACAAATCCCCTGCACGAAAAAATATTTTGTTTGTTTGCCTGGGCAATGCCTGCCGCAGTCCCATGGCGGAATCGATCGCGCGGCACGATGGGGCCGACGTGATCGAGCCATATAGCGCGGGACTCACACCTCTCGGCGTGGTGCCGGACCTCACCAAAAAGACGCTCACTGCTAACGCGCATTCCTGCGAGGAATTGAACTCCAAGCCGATTACGCGCGAACTGTGGGACGCTGCCGATCTCGTCATCAACATGAGCGGCATACCCAAGTGGCGGGCTTTTACCGATCCATCCAAAGTGGAAGACTGGGACGTGCAGGATCCTTATGGCAATGACCCGGCGCTTTATCAGACAATTCACGAAGAGATCGAGCGGCGGGTCGGGGAGCTGGCGGAACGTTTGCGCAAGTCCGCGCCGAAGCCTGGCGAAAACATGACGGCGGATGAACGGAAAAAATAGGAAGTAATGCGTCGCGAAAAAACCAGCGTATCGCAGGAAGATTATCTGAAGTCCATCTGGGAGATGCTGGAAGAAGCCCAGACGCCCATCAGCGCGCGGCTCGCGGAGGAGTTGCACGTGACGCCGCCGGCGGTGACGGCCGCGCTGAAGCGCATGACCCGCGACGGGCACGTGCGCGTGGAGCGCAGCGGGCGCATCGATCTGACGCGCAAAGGCCGGGCGGTGGCCGAGCGACTGGCGCTGCGCCATCAACTCGCGGAAATGTTGCTCACCGAAGTAATCGGCCTCTCCTGGGCCAAAGCCCATGACGAAGCGGAGCGCATGGAGCACGCCATCTCTCCAGAAGTGGAAGCGCTGCTGTTGAAACGTTTTGGAAACAAGAAAACCTGTCCTCATGGAGTGCCGATGCGCGGCGGAATCGCCAAGCTGCGCGAGCACGGCGCGGTGTTGCTCGCTGAATTGCGCGCGGATGAGGCGGCCGAAATTGTGTGTGTGTACGAAAAGGACCGCCGGTTCCTGGAATTTCTGGAAGGTCTGCACCTGCGTCCGTCCACGCGCGTGGAGGTATTGAAACGCGAGTACGACGAAACCATGACGCTGCGCGCCAACAACAAAAAGCTGCACCTCGGTAAGCCGGCTACTTCACGGATCTGGGTACGGCGCCTGAGCGCCTGATTTTTTTCCTTCGGTTTTTTGGCCCTTCATTTTCAGCGATCGCTTGCAAAGTTGAAGAAAGCGCAATACCGTAGCCGCAACCAGGGCACCCTTCGCCCGCGGAGAATCGCTTCAGGGGGTATTGAGTATGAGTTTTCGAGGAAATTATGTGCTCGGGTCCGCAGTGAAACACCATCGCTGGTCACTGTATACGGC
>DATCOK010000202.1:0-2492 GCA_036564765.1 Candidatus Acidiferrum sp.
CTTCCTACACTGACCCGCCGCTCACCACCGTGCGCCAGCCGCGCCGCCGCATGGGACTTCTGGCTATGGAAAGTCTGTTGCAACTGATGCAGGGGCAAAATCCGTCGCAAGCGATCACTGTGGCTGCCGAACTGGTGGTGCGGGAATCGAGCGGCCCGCCCCGGAAAGAATCCGGTAAAGAACCCAGGAACGAACGACGATGAGCGCGCGCGCAAATTTGCTGATCCCCGCAAGACCAAACGCCGGCCACTCCGGAACGCTGATGGAATTTCGGCCCAATCGCGACGGGTTCGAATACGTGACGTTCCAAGTGCGGCGGCTCAAGGCCGGAGACAGCTACGAAGGCGCGACCAATTCCAACGAACTGTGCATCGTCGGCCTCGGCGGAAAATTTCAGGCGCGCACTTCGCAGGGCAACTGGGACGACGTCGGCGTGCGCCCCGATGTTTTCAGCGGCATGCCTTACGCGCTGTATCTCTCTGTTAACACTCAATTCACCGTCACCGCGCTAACCGATTGCGAACTGGCGTTTTGCTACAGCCGCGCCGAGGAACAGCACGCGGCGGCGCTCATCACTCCCAAAGATGTGCGCATTGAAATTCGCGGCGGCGCCAACGCCACTCGCCAGATCAATCACATCCTCACGCCGGAATTTCCGGCGCACCGCCTGTTGATCGTGGAGGTCTACACTCCTGGCGGAAACTGGTCAAGCTATCCTCCGCACAAACACGACGTGCACAACCCGCCCGGGGAAGTGGACCTCGAGGAGCTTTATTACTACCGGGTGAGCCGGCCGGAAGGTTACGCCATCCAGCGGGTGTACTCGCGCGATGGCAAGCTCGACGAAACCATTACCGTGCGCGATGGCGGACTGGTGCTTATTCCCGAGGGCTATCACCCGGTGGTCGCCGCTCACGGTTACGACATCTATTACCTCAACATCCTTGCCGGCTCGGCGCGCTCCATGGCCGCCAGCGATGATCCCGATTACGCGTGGGTGCGCCAATCCTGGACGCAGCAGGACGAACGTTTGCCGTTGGTGAAATAGCCGCAGAAGATTCGCGGACTTGGAAGGGAATTGACGCATGGCTACCACCCATCTCAGCCCGCTGCACCAAACGGCTGGGATCGGCTCGACCGATTACTGGAACGATTCCTGCTCTATCGAGGAATTGACCTACGCCATCGCCAATGGCGCAGTCGGGGCCACTTCCAATCCCACCATCGTGATGGCGGTGCTCAAGAAAGAACTTTCCATATGGAGGCCCTGGATCCTGCGATCCATCGCGGACCATCCCAGCTGGAGCGAAGTCGACGTCGCCTGGAACTTGATCGAAGAGATGGGCGTGAACGCCGCCAAATTGTTGCTGCCGGTCTTCGAACGCGAACATGGCAAAAAAGGCCGGCTGTCGCTGCAGACCAATCCTACCTTTTATCGCAATGCCGCCGCGATCGCCGAGCAGGCGGTGCGTTTTGACGGCTTGGCTCCCAATATTCAGGTAAAGATTCCCGCCTCCGCCGCGGGCATCGCCGCCATCGAGGAAGTTGCCTATCGCGGCATCAACGTGAATGCCACCGTTTGCTTTACCGTGCCGCAGGCTTTGGCTGTCGCGGAAGCCGTCGAGCGCGGGCTGCGGCGGCGCACCGCCGAAAAATTGGACACCAGCGGCCTGTCGCACATGTGCACCATCATGATTGGCCGGCTGGATGACTGGCTCAAGATCGTCGCCAAAAAAGAAAACATCATCATCACCCCGGGCCATCTCGATTGGGCGGGCATCGCCGCGATGAAAAAGGCCTACGGAATTTTTCGTCAGCGTGGCTACCGCACCCGGCTTCTCGCCGCCGCCTATCGCCACCACATGCATTGGTCGGAGCTCATTGGCGGCGATATCGCCATGACCATTCCTTACGAGTGGCAGGTGCTCTTCAATCATTGCGACGTGGAAGTCAAAGAACGCATGCAGAATGCCGTCGATCCGCAAATCGTTCAGGAGCTTTACCGCAAGTTCCCCGATTTTCGCCGCGCCTACGACGAAGACGGCATGTCCGTCGCGGAGTTCGACAAATTCGGCGCTACCGCGCGCACGCTGCGAACCTTCATCGCCTCCTATTACGAACTGCTCGCGTTCGTGCGCGATTTCATGCTGCCGGATCCCGACAAGAAATAAGTTACCTATGCCCACGAAACAAAAATCGCGGAAGCCCAGCCCTGCGCCAAAACGCGAATCGCACCACCGAGCCACCGGCACGCGGCGCTTGACCACTGCGCAGGCCATTGTGACTTTTCTGCAGAACCAATTCGTGGAGCGGGATGGAATGGAGCAGGCTTTCTTCGCCGGAATGCTCGGGATTTTTGGCCACGGCAATGTCGCCGGGATCGGCCAGGCTTTGCAGCAAACGAAATTTCCTTACATTCTGGTGCGCAACGAGCAGTCCGCGGTGCACCTCGCGTCCGGCTTCGCCAAGATGAGTAACCGCCTGCGCGCCTA
>DATCOK010000203.1:0-8621 GCA_036564765.1 Candidatus Acidiferrum sp.
GTTTATATAAATAATTTAGACGTTTTAGATGAATAGCGAATGTCTTCAATCCGGTCTTGCATACTAGATATGGATTTTAGAATTAGGTGGGTCGCGGTATAGATGGATTGATCTGTCCCCCACGAGATAGGTTAAAGGGGTAAACGGCTTCCCTGGGGAAGAGACTGATGTGACAAATCCGGTAGCAGCCCGGGCTAGGCCACGAATAGCAATGGGGACAGGGAAAGTACTGGGGTGCGGAGAGCATGGGCGCGAACATAGTCCGATGGAAAACTGGAACATCCGGAAGACAGAGGTGGGAAGCGCAGACGAAAAAAAGGGAGGTGCGCGAGGCACCTCCCTTTGGTCCAGTTTCAGGTTTATGGGTTAGAAGGTGAACTTCAGGGACAGGGTCATGGAGCGGATGCCGCCGCTGAACAGTTGATAGGCGTTCAAGAAGTTGGGGTCGCCGGGGATGGCGTAGCCCGGAGTGGTGGTGGCGGTAGTAACACCGGCGTTGCTAAAGACGTTGCCGTTGCTGAGGGCATAGTTGGCGTGGTTGAGGACGTTGTACACGTCGGCCTTGATCTGGAGGGCTTTGGACTCCGTGAAGCGGAAGTTCTTGGCGACGGCCAGGCTGAGAACGCCGAAACCCGGACCGATGAAGCTGTTGCGAGCGAGATTGGCGCGCGCGCCGGGTCCGGTGATGACGTACTTGGCGTTGGGGTCGACCGGGGTATAACCGATCGCCGGGAAGAATGTGCTGCCGGTCGGGTCAGAGGGATCGAAGCACCCGCCGCCGGAGGCTACGCCGAGAGGTGAATTGAACGCGCCCGGGCCACCATTGGAAAAGGCAGTGGTGCCGTTGGGCAGCGCGCAGACGGCGTAGACGTCGCTACCGGCGTGACCGGTGGCGAAAGGATTGAGGGAAGCGCGATCGCCAGCTGTGTCGCCGTTACCGTTCGAATCGATGCCGCCGCTTTGCAGCGTGACGGGCTGGCCGCTCTGGGCCAAATAAGTGGTGCCGAGTTGGAATCCATTGACGAGCGTCTTGACAAAGGCGTTGTCGGATTTCACGTTGGGCACCTGGTAGAAGAGGGACAGCGCGAAGTGGTGACGCACGTCAAGATCGGAGTTGCCGCGATCTTCGCCGATGCGAGTGGTGTCCTGGGCACGACGCGGATTCAATAGACTGGTGAAGAATTCGTTGGTGGCATCGTCGATGGTGTGGGCGTAGGTATAGTTGGCGTTCAGGGTCATGCCGAAGTGAGAACGCTGGGTGAAGTTGACGGAGCCAGCGTGGTAGATGCTGCTGCCGAACGGAGGATCGGCGGTGACGTTACCCTTGAAGCCGTACTGCGCGTAGGTATTGGGGTTGAAATTATTGAAGGGAGTGTCGTTGGGAGTGCTGGCGTTCCACGTTGTCGGCACGTCTGAGGGCTTGAAGAACGTTGGCAGCGCAGTAATGCCAGCGTCGAAAGCGCTGATGAAGTTGCGGCGGAACTGTACGGGGAGTTCCAGGCCGCGGGTGCCAAGGTAGCGCACTTCGATGCTGGCGTTGTGATAGATCTCATGCTGGACGCCGAGCGACCAAGTCAGGATTTTGGGCATGACGGTGTCGTCGACGTATGAGGTGGTGAGCGCACGAGCAGCCAACTGGTTGGCGGGAGGAATGTACGCCGGAGGCAAACCGCCGCTGGCGAGGAAACTGGAGCCACCCGGAGTGGTGCACCAGGCCGGCTGAGGCGTCAAGGTGCAGGCCGATTTGGTATTGAGTTCACTTTGCAATTGGGGCGGGAGAGTGATGGACGCAAAGTTCTGGAACTTCACGTCGTAGGCGATGCCGAAGCCGCCGCGGATGGCGGTTTTGCCATTACCCCTGGGGTCGTAGGCGAAGCCGATGCGGGGAGCAATATTGTTTTTGTCGGTCTTGGGGTCGCCGAAGGTAATGACGCCGGGAACGTTGGAGATGGCGTTGAGAGCCTGATTGCTGGCGCCGACCGGGTTGGTCCAATACTCGTAGCGGGCGCCCAAATTCAGGGTGAGCTTGGGACTGAATTTGAAGTCGTCCTGGACGAAACCATAAAACGCGCTTTGGGTGCCAAGGAAACTGCCGGTGCCGGCACCTCGCAGGGTGCGGCCAGTGTTATCGGGAAGCAGATCGTTGATGAAGGCGTTGGCGGTCTTGTATTGGTTGTCGCTATTGCTGCGCGACAGGAAGAACTGCGGATAAATGAAGTGGTTGTATTGCCCACCGAATTTGAAACTGTGTTTTCCGTGCGTCCAGGAGAAGGTGTCGGAGAGCTGATAGCTGCTCTGCTTTTGCGTGGAGTTGTCGCCGGGGCCGACGGTGACGCCGCTCAACAGGTCGTTAATGGTGATATCCGTGGGGCAGGCTTTGCAAGGGTTGATGAATCCCTCGAAGAAATAGGAGTACTGCACGCGGAGATCGTTGGTGAAGTGGGAGTTGATGCTCCATACGTCGGAGAGAGCGATCTTGCGGTTATGGAGCGGCTCATTTTGGTTGAAGAGCGATTGAGTGGAGTTGACGGGGAAAATGAAGCTGGCCTGATTCAAGAGGAAGCGGGCACCGAACTGATGTTTGCCCATGGTGTAATCCGCGCTGACGGAGGTGTCGTGCTCGTGCTGGAAGTTCGGGCTGAAAATAGTGATATTGCCGGTAGGGATGGGAATGCCGTTAACCACGGCCCAATCGGCTTGGGCTACGTCAGCGGTGGCAGCTACAGGGAAATTATTGAGCAGGCCAAGAATAGTGCTGTTGGCAGCGTTAGCCTGGAGAATGGCGAGGCCGGCAGACGTGGGGCCGGTGAACGCGGTGGCATTGCCTTGGCCGTGAAGATCGGTAAATTCGTAAGCGCCGAAGACAAAGAATTTATTCTTAATGATGGGGCCGCCGAGGGTGCCGCCGAGCCGATTGTTGTCGAATGGCGGCTGGCCGGGGATGGCGCCGCTGGCGATGCCGAACTTGGTCAGGTTATCGAGCGAGTTATAATTACGATTCTGGTTATACCACTCACCGGAACCATGCCAGTTGTTGGTGCCCGTTTTGGTGATGAGCGAGAATTGGCCGCCGGCGGAATGGCCGTACTCGGCGCTGAATTGATTGGTGATCAAGGTGAATTCGGCGACCGAATCGGGGATGACGGTGGAGTTAGGGCCGGTCACACCGAGGTTGTTGTCGTCAACACCGTCGACAGTGAAGTTATTGTCGCGGGGACGAGTACCGCCGACGGAACCGCCGACGCCGGTGGTGCCGCCAGGAGTGGCAACGACGTTAGGAGCTAGCACAGCGAGATTCAGGGGGCTGCCGTTCAAGACGCCAGGAGCTTGGGGCAAGCCGACTACGTCTTTGGTGTCATAGGTATTGTTGAGGGTGGAACTCGTGGTTTGAATTTCGACGGCGCCAGCGACGACTTCCACGGTTTCCGCAACTGAGCCCAGTTCCAGGGAGACGTCAGCGATGTTTTCCTGGTTCGCCTGAACGGAGACGTCTTTCTTGGTAGTGGATTTAAAGCCCTTGGCCTGCACCGTGACGGAATAGAGACCGGGGAGAATACTGGGGATGCTATAGGTACCGGCTGAAGTCGTGGTGACGTTGGTCACTACGCCAGTCTGCTGATTTTTGACCGAGACTTCCGCCAGAGGCACGGCGGCCTGGGAAGAATCGAGAACCTGGCCACGAAGCGAGCCGGTGGTGCTCTGGGCAACGGTGGAGATTGCAAAACTAGAGAGCAAGAAAGCAAAACACAACATTACGACAATCATTTTCGGCAAAGCTTTCAGAGCGTGGCCGATTGTAAATTTGTTGCTATACATCCCCATTCCCTCCGGGTGACAAAAATTCTTCGTCGCGAACAGATGCTGCGCGGTGCTATCTAGGTTGGCGACGCGATTTTTTCACGCTTGGTTGAACTACCCTGCGAGGAATGGTGCAGACCAACGACCAATATGGCCGCAGAGGGAATCAATTGTTGATAACGGAGTTATAAGGCGACAAGGCGATTTGATCTAAAGAGTTAGCGACATACTTTTTGATGGTTTAGGAGAAGGGGAGCCGAATTTTTGTGCGATTCAGGGAAGAGTTAGTTGGGGTTATACAGTTTCTTCGAGAGAGATACGGATATTGGAGGCTTGGCAGTGACCACGGCGCCGACCTGATACTCATTCCGGGGAAACCTAAATTTGACCGTGATGTTGAATCATCTGCGGAACAAGCGGCTATCACGTGAGATGGCTCGCACAATACTCGACAATCAATTGTTCGGCCCAGTGGCGAGCGGGGCCGGATTGATTGGAGACGAAGGCGCAGTGGCCGCCGTGGTCGGGGGCGATGAAGGTGATGGCGGGATTTTTTTGCGGGGCGGCGGCGAGGATGGCCTGGTAGGGGACGAAGGGATCGTCCTTAGAAGTAAGGACCAGCGTGGGGACTTTGATGTGGGCGAGGACGCGACTGGCGGAGGCGGCTTGGTAGTATTCCTGTGCGTCGCGATAGCCGAAATTGGGAGCGGTGACGACGTCGTCGAACTGACGCACCGAGCGGACCGCAGTGAAGTCGATCGGTGAATAGCGTGCGGGGAGGCAGAGGGCCTTGCGGCGATAGCGGTCAATCAGGCCGGTGACGAAATGTCGCTGGTAGAAATAATTATCCCAGCGCTCGAGGGCATCGGCGCAAGCGGCGAGATCGATGGCGCCGCAGACAGCGCAAACGCCACGCAACGCTGGCGGATAGTGGTCGCCGTATTCGCCAGCCATCTTGAGGACCAGGTTGCCGCCCATGGAGTAGCCGACGAAAAAAATCTGCTGGAAGCCGTCGAGGTTGGCTAGCTCATCGCAGACAGCGCGATAATCGGCGCTCATTCCGGAATTGTATAAGGTAGGAGTTAGAGCTTCGCTGCCGCCGCAGTTGCGTTGATTGAGTCGAATGGCGTGAAAGCCGCGATGATAGGCGGACTCGGCGATGCCGCGGGCGTAGTCGGAGTCGCTGGAGCCTTCGAGGCCGTGAACGGTAACGATGACCGGGGCGGTGGTGGCACGGCCGGGCTGCCAGTGGCAATGGGCCAGCAGATGGGATTCGGGCTCGACCTGAAAGAGGCGGTTTTCGGCGGGAGGGAGAGAAAACGTTCGGCGAAAAAATACCGGAGCGATGGTCATGAGGTGGGCGTTGCGCAGCAGAGGATGCGGCGCGAAAGGAGTAGGCGATTGGAAAGTTTGCGGGGAGGGCGGCACGCCAGAATTTTTCTCGTAGTTCCCTGCCGCTACGATAACACGCACGGCACCGGATGGCGCATGAGGCGCGTTGGAGCGTGGTGTTTGTGTTGGCCCGCTTGACCGCGCATGGGCGTACCCCTACAATGATTCATCCACGGTGAACAATTTTTTCGATTTGCTGAATGCATTTGACGCCTAGCCGCAGCTTGCTGGGCTGCGTCATTTTTGGGCGTCATCCAGATCCTAATTTCTCCTCCGCGAGGTTGGTGCATGAAAGAAGGCGCGATTACGGAAGGTCTCACTTTCGACGATGTGTTGCTGCTGCCCGGCAAATCCTCGGTGCTGCCAACAGAAGTGGACACGCGCACAAATTTCACGCGCAAGCTGGCGCTGAATATTCCACTGGCTTCGGCGGCGATGGATACGGTGACGGAATCGCGGCTGGCGATCGCCATCGCGCGGCAAGGCGGGATCGGCGTGGTGCACCGCAACATGGCCGTGGAGCGGCAGAGCGAAGAAGTGGACCGGGTGAAGCGCTCGGAGAGCGGGATGATCGTGGATCCGGTGACGATTTCTCCGGACATCACGCTGCGGCAAGCGCTGGAGATCATGACCAAGTACCGCATCTCCGGATTACCGGTGACGCGGGGAACAAGGCTGGCGGGGATTCTTACGAATCGCGATTTGCGATTTGAAAAAAATCACGACCAACTGGTCAGCGATGTGATGACCAAGGACAACCTGGTGACCGTGGCGGTAGGCACGACGCTGGATGAAGCCGAGCGAATCCTGCAGAAGCATCGCATCGAGAAGCTGCTGGTGGTGGACAAGGATTACAACTTAAAAGGATTGATCACGGTAAAAGATATTCAGAAAAAATTGGCGTATCCGCGGGCGGCGAAAGACGAACAGGGACGCTTGCGGGTGGGCGCGGCGGTGGGAGCGACGGGAGATTTTCTGGAGCGCGCGGTGGAGATGGCGCGGGCGAAGGCGGACGTGCTGGCGATTGATACGGCGCACGGACATTCGGCGCGGGTGATGGAAGCGATCCAGGCGATACGCAAGCGGCTGCCGGAGATGCAACTGATCGCAGGGAACGTGGCGACATATGAAGGCGCGAAGGATTTGATTTCGCTGGGGATTGACGGGCTCAAAGTGGGAATCGGGCCCGGTTCGATCTGCACCACGCGGGTGGTAACCGGAGCGGGCGTGCCGCAGATTACAGCGATCCTGGAAGCAGCGCGGGCCGCGGAAGGCACGAATGTGCCGGTGATTGCGGACGGAGGCATCAAGTTTTCTGGAGATATCAGCAAGGCGATCGCGGCGGGCGCGTCGTGCGTGATGATTGGCGGGTTGTTTGCGGGGACGGAAGAGGCGCCGGGGGAGACGATCCTGTATCAAGGGCGCACGTTCAAGTCATATCGCGGGATGGGTTCGACGGCGGCGATGGAAGACGGCTCGGCGGACCGCTACGGGCAGGAGAGCGTGGAGCGGGGGAAGTCCGTACCGGAGGGCGTGGAAGGGCGCGTGCCGTATAAGGGATCACTGGCGGCGTTAACGGATCAACTGGTGGGGGGATTGAAGAGCGGGATGGGTTATGCGGGGGCGGCGACGCTGAACGAGTTGACGGCCAAGAGTAAATTTATACGGATTACCAGCGCGGGATTGCGCGAGAGCCATGTGCATGACGTGATTATTACGCGCGAGGCGCCGAATTATCGCATGGAATGATTGGGCGGATGGTAGCGGCTGGAAACGAGTGCAGCGTGATCCTCAAAGCGTTGGAAAAGGCTTTTCGTGGCTGACCCACAGCCGTGGCGCAATCCGCGCCCGGCGCCGCAACTTTCTGAAATGCAAGGACGGGTACAGGCACCTCGTTCGTTTCAACGTTTGATGGCGTGGATGCCGGCGATGTGCTGGGCGGCCGTGATTTTTTCGCTTTCGACAGATACGTTTTCGGCGGCGCACACTGGGCGGATACTGCGATTGATTCTTTTTTCGCTGATGCCGCACCTTCCCGAACATACTTTCCGGACAATTCATTTTTTGGTGCGCAAGGCTGCGCACTTCACGGAGTATTTTGTGTTTTGCCTGCTGCTGTTTCGGGGGATTCGCGGAGGGCAGCGGGGGTGGCGGTGGTCGTGGGCGCTTGCGGCGCTGTTTATCGCGGCAGGATATTCGGCGCTGGATGAGATCCATCAGGCGTTCGTGGCGAGCCGGACGGCGTCACCGTATGATTCGTTGCTGGATTCGGTGGGGGCGGGAGTGGCGGTGGTGGCGATGTGGGTTTGGTTTCGGATCCAGGCGCGGAATCTAGATTACAAACGTGAACATCGGTAATACTTCAGCTTACTGACTATCGTCACAAAAACGCCCCACACGAAAATTCGTCGTGTGGGGCGTTTAATTTTTGGAGATGAGATCGTTGTTGCTAGGACTTTTCTTCCTGAGGTTCTTCTTTTTTGGGACGGTCTTTTTTTTCTTTTTTCTTGAATTCGTAGCCGACCAGTTCGAGGATGGCGACTTTCGCGTTGTCGCCCACGCGGTTGCCGGCGTGGATGATGCGGGTGTAACCGCCGGCGCGGTCGGAGAATTTGGGAGCGATCTCGCTGAAAAGTTTCTGAGTGATCGCGGGCAGCATGAGATAGGAGGCGGCCTGGCGACGCGACTGGAGCGTGTCGCGCTTGCCGAGAGTGATGATCTTTTCGGCCACGGGACGCGCAGCTTTAGCGCGCGTCAGGGTGGTGGTGATGCGGCCATGCTCGAAAAGATTGGTCACCAGGGCGCGCAAGGTGGCGCGGCGGTGGGACGGGTTACGTCCGAGCTTCGAACCTGACTTGAGATGTCGCATGATTGAGCGGCTCGCGCCAAAAACTACAGGCCGAGATTTTCCTCCGACGGAGCGAGGGTGGTCTGGCTGGGGAGCGGCGGCCAGATGATGCGGCCGTGCTCATCGAACTTCATGCCCAGCGCGAGGCCCATCTTCACCAGTATATCCTTGATCTCGTTGAGCGATTTGCGGCCGAAGTTCTTGGTCTTGAGCATTTCGTTTTCGCTCTTCTGCACGAGTTCGCGAATGGTCTGGATGTTGGCGTTCTTGAGGCAATTGTAGGAACGCACGGAAAGCTCCAGCTCTTCGACGGAGCGGTCGAGATGCTCGAGGCGAGGATCGTGAGCGGTGTCGGGCAACGGCTCGATGCTGTCGACGGGCTCTTCAAAGTTGATGAAGATGCTCATGTGGTCCTTGACGAGCTTGGCGGCCAGGCCGATGGAATCCTGCGGGGTGATGGCGCCGTTGGTCCAGACTTCGATCATCAGCTTTTCGTAGTCGGTCATCTGTCCGAGACGCGCAGCTTCGACCGAGTAGTTGACCTTGCGCACCGGCGAGTGAACCGAGTCGACCGGGATGTAGC
>DATCOK010000204.1:0-2240 GCA_036564765.1 Candidatus Acidiferrum sp.
GAACGATGCCAGTGATCTCCATGCTTTTATCCAGGGCTTTGCACATGTCGTAAACCGTGAGGGCTGCGGCGGAAACAGCGACGAGCGCTTCCATCTCCACGCCGGTCTGGGCGGTCGTGGTAACCGTGGAGAGCAGTTCCACGCCATTCTGGCATAGCGATGCAGTCACATCAATGTGCGTGAGCACCAGTGGATGACAAAGAGGTATCCACTCGGAAGTGCGCTTGGCGGCGGCGATGCCGGCAATTCTGGCGATTTCGAGGGGGTTGCCCTTGGGGTTTTTGAGGCGCTTCACCGCTTCGATGACGGCGGGCTTCATTTTCACCAACCCGCGGGCGGTGGCGGTGCGGGTAGTGGGGAGTTTGGCGGAGACGTCGACCATTTGGACGTCGCCGGAACTGGAGTAGTGGGAGAGCTGTTTCGCGGTCATGGCCTGGTGTGGTCGCGCGGGGCGGCGCGGCTGTTAGAGCGCGTCCTTACGCATCCAAACGTTAACACTTTCGCCGGGCGAAAGCGTTGCGACCTCGGCGGGCACGACCAAAAAGCAATTGGCCTTGGCCATGGCCGCGGTATCGCCGGAGCCTTTCCAGGACAGCGCGCGTACGCTTGCCGCGCCATTTTTCCATGCGATCACCGCGGGGAGAAAGTGCGTCATCCCGGGTTTTTCCTGGAGCGGTTCGGCGAGCGCGGCTTTCAGGAATGGCAGCGGCGGCATGTCGGCACCGCTGAGAAGCGCGATAGCAGGGGCGACGAATAAGTTGAAGGTGACCATGGTGGAAATCGGATTACCGGGAAGGCCAAAAATCGGTTTTCCTTCGCGCATCGCGAAGACCGCGGGCTTGCCTGGGCGGATGGCTACGGCGTCGAAAATAATTTCTGCTTGGAACTCTTGCAGAACGTCTTCGACCAGATCGTACTTACCCATGGAGACGCCGCCGGAGAGTACGAGGATGTCTTCTTCGAGGCCGCGTCGAATATTTTTGCGTAAAGTTTCGGGTTGATCGGCGGCGTTGCCGAGTGCGACAGGTTCGCCGCCCACTTCTTCGATTTGTGCGGCGAGCGAGACGCTGTTGCTGTTGCGGATCTGGAATGGGCCGGGGGTACTGTCGACCGGGACGACTTCGTCGCCGGTGGAAAGGATCGCGACGCGGGGCTTTTTTGCGCAGCGGAGGGCGACTGCGCCGATTTGCGCTGCCAGGCTGAGTTCGGCGTAACCGAGCTTTGTGCCGGCGGTCAGAAGAACATCGTTTTTTTTGGCTTCGCTTCCCTGCGGCACAATGTTCTGCGCGGCAACCGCGTTTTGTTTGAAATGCACGGTGTCGGCTTCCCGCGTGGTGTGCTCGATCATCACCACGGCGTCGGCGCCGGGGGGAATGGCTGCGCCGGTCATGATTTGTATGCAGGTGTTCGCGGCCAACGCAGACGTAGAGTTATCGCCGGCTTTCAGTTCGCCGGCGCATAGCAGCGAGGCGCCGGACTGGGCTTCGGCGGCGCACACGGCGTAGCCGTCGCGCGTGGAGCGGTGGAACGGCGGATAATCGCGATCGGCGGAGAGATTCTCGGCAAGGACGTAGCCAAGCGCGTCCTGGATGGGGAGGGTGACGACAGTGATTGCACGTTTAGGAACCGCAAGTTGATTGCGAATTTCGTTGCGGGCTTGTTCGTACGTCAGCATGCGGCTTCTATTTACCCCGGACAAATGAAACTGAAGAATGTGGACTCCGCGTATCGAGGCGCCCTAAAGCCACTTCGACAGCAGCGAGTCTGGTTGGATGATGGTGGCGTCGCGTTCCGGGCCGGTGGAGATCATGCCGATTTCCACCTGCAGGAAGTCGGAGATGAATTTCAGGTAATCGGTGGCGGCTTTGGGGAGTTTGGCGCCGTCTTTCAGGCCGTAGGTGGTTTCATTCCAACCGGGGAGCGTTTTGTATTCGGGCGTGACGTGCTCGTACTCTTCGGCGAGTGCGGGCATTTCGTTCAGCGGCTTGCCCTTGTATTTATAGGCGACGCAAACCTGAATTTCGCGTTGCGTGTCGAAGACGTCGAGCTTGGTGACCACCAGCGAGTCAATGCCGTTGATCATTTTGGCGTAGCGCAAAACCTGCAGGTCGAGCCAGCCGCAGCGGCGCGGGCGGCCGGTGACGGCGCCGAATTCCTTGCCGCGCTTGCGCACTTCTTCGGCGTCGAGGTCGGGCATTTCGGTGGGAAAGGGGCCGCCGCCCACGCGAGTGGTGTAGGCC
>DATCOK010000205.1:0-4940 GCA_036564765.1 Candidatus Acidiferrum sp.
GACATGGCGATACCGGGGCCCGAAGAAACGCCGAGCTGATACACCGGCTGATAGTTGATACCCCCGCCGTTGTCGGTGCGCTGATGGTAATTCCAGTTGTGCTGGTACATGCCGCCGATCTGGAACAGATGCGTACCCTTGAGGATGGAGAGATCGTCGCGGAACATGTTGTCGTGCCCGTCCCAGAACCGTGTACGGGTCTGTTGGGTGTTGACGTTGTAGGGACTTAGAGCTTGTGTCTGCGACTCACCGAACGGTTCGAGTGCGCCGCCCAGGTCGCCGAATTGCGGAGTGTCCCCAGCACGGGCCCAGGACCACCAGTTGCGCAAGTAGCTGTAGTGAAAGTCGTTGGTTACGTGAGAGCTGATGTTGGTGGTCAGACCGACGACATAGTACCAGGGCAGTTGCGGATTACTCGAAACGGAGGCCGGAACGCCTAGCTTGTCACCTTTGAAGAATCCGCCGATATCCACTTGGTCTTTGCTCGCACTGGCCAGCTTGAAGTAACGATAACTGGCGGTGAGGTGCCACTTGTCGCCGAAGTCATGGTCCATGCGCAAAACGCCGAAGTCGCTGGTTTGCGGAATGGCCACATTCGCTTTGAATCCCTGAACGTTCACTCCATCACAGCGGGAAAGGTTGCAGGAACTCTCGTTGGACAACGGCATGTAAGTGTTCCACATCTGTTGCACGAGCGGGTTAACGCCGAGCCCGCGGGGATCGCAAGGGCCCGATGGGCATTGCGCTGGTGCGATGCCATCAACGCTGGTCGAATTCAGGTTATACGTGACGCCACCGAAGGTTAGCAATCCGAGGCGCATGTTTGCGGAAGGCACGGCGCGCTCGACGGTGATCGAGTTTGGCCAGCGATAGCCTTCGTAATTACCGAAAAGGTAGGTTTTGCCGCCGAGAAATTTGGGTAGAACTGGGCCGGCGGCACGCGCCCCAAAACGGCTGCGGTGCCAGTCGGGAAGCGGTGTTTGACTGGCATTATTGTCCCAGGTGTTGGCCGAGAAATTGTTGTCGAGGTAATACTCGTAAATGCTGCCGTGCAAGGAATCCGTGCCGCGGCGGGTAACCACCTGGACCTGAGCTCCGGCGGAACTGTTAAAATCGGCCGTCTGACCTGCTGTACTAACCTTGAATTCTTCGACGCTATCGGCGGGAGTCGGCAACACCCCGGTTGGACCGGAAGCAACGGCATAGCTCTGGTTGGAGATGCCTCCGGTGGGATCACCGGCGAAAGAGGAAGTGTAGACGCTCATACTACCATCCATGTCGTTGGTGTTGTTGCCGCCATCGAGCATGAAGGTGCTCTGATCCACCGCGGCGCCGCCGACGCTGCCATCCGGGCTCACCCCGGGTTGTAATTCTACGAATGTAGAGACGTCGCGGTTGAGGCTGGGGAGCGCGTCGAGAGAGGCCGAATTGACGGTATTGCCGATGGTGGCGTTCATGGTTTGGAGTTCGGTGTTGCTGGTGGTTACTTCGACCGTCTCCGTAACCGACCCGAGTTCGAGCCTCAGATCGAGGGTCAACGGCGTCCCGACACTGGCGGTGATGCCGGTCTTGGTGATGCGGAACCCGGTCTTAGTGACCTCAATCTCATAGCCACCGGGAGGAACGTCGGCGAAATTGTAGCGGCCGGCGTCATTCGTGGTCGCCACTCGCGGGGTGTGCGTCGACTTGTCTGTCAGTCTGACCGTGGCATCGGCGACGACAGCTCCGGTCGAATCAGTAATGACGCCGGCAATAATTGTTGAACTGGCGGATTGAGCCAGTAACGGTACTGGCCGGAGGGCGAGAAGAGCCAGGAGACTACCGGCTATAAGTAGATATTTCGCTACCAGGTGAGACACCAATACACGACCACAGCGAGGAAAACTTCGCATGAGCCACTCTCCCAAAGCGAGTCTTGCGGGGCACCACACCCCCAGAACCTTTGCTGCTGTATAAATGGCACATTAAGAGAAGTCAAGAAGAAATAATATTTATCTAAATTTTAGTTGGTCTGGCCATGCGGTCTGGGCTCCCCGACTGACTCAACTCACCACCTTCGGGTGCGGCTTAGGCGTCGATAGTGACGATTGGTTACAGCCGGTAGATAGGAGACTAGCTTAAGGAGACTATCTGAGGGTTATACCCAAAAGTACTCGTACTTGTTGAGTGAGGGACGTGGCTCGGTGGACGGTGGTCGGGTTTAGCTTTATTTTCTTTGACCCATGAGTTCCTCACGTTCTGAGAGAAGCATTTCTGTTGATAATCGATTGCCGCCTTCGAGCGAAGGCCTGGTAAATTCGGGGCGGCCGAACCGATCATTGCCCGAACCACGGCCGCGGATAATGCTGCCCTTTCTGGCCGCGAGACGCATCCTAGAAGCTAGTTGGCCGCATCGCTGGTCTAGGAACAGCTGCGATTAGTACCGTTGCCAGCGTTTTAGCCGTGCCGTAACATTTCTGTAATGAGTTCGCCCTCGCAAAACGGCGGTAACCGGCGGCGCAGCCATGAGCGCCTGGAGGTATCTCCGCGGCTGTACGTGATTCTGGACGGAGCGGCCAGCGACGGCATTCTGAATGATGTCAGCGAGGGCGGCGTCGCTCTGGACATGATGGGGGCGCAGCCGGAGAACGATACCGTTGAATTGCGCTTTGAGATGGCGGAAATTGGGCGGCACTTCGAGGCGAAAGGCCGGGTGGCTTGGCGCGATGAGGCTGGGCGCCGGGTGGGCGTTGGCTTTGTGGACCTGCCGGAAGTATCCCGCGGACAGATTAAGGAGTGGCTGGCGGCTAAAGGCGTTTCGGCGGAATCGTTGGCTCCGGCGGTGGTTCAGGAAATGGAGCGCGACGGAGCTTCGCAGCGGCCAGGAGCTAACGACGCTGCGGCTCAAAAGGCACGCGCGAGCGAGACGGGCGACGAGCCAGGAACCTGGCATTCGGCGGGCGAGCCGCATGAAGGCGACCGCTTGCTCCAGAATCTGCTGAATTCGTTCAGCAAGCCGCAGTCGGTGTCAGCCCCCCGGGAACCGGGGTTCCGGGGTTTGGTTGCCGATCTCCTTTCCAAGGCGAAAGCTTTCTTCTCGGCGTGGGAAACCCGCCGGTGGATTTTCGTAGTTGTTGCGATTGTGATTGTGGTGCTGGTGCTTCTCGGACTTTCGGCGCTGCGTTCCCCGGCTAAAAATGCTTCGGCGGCGTTCAGTCTTTCGAAAGTCGGTCACCGGCTGGATGCCGGCAACGACGCTGGCGGTTACGGGAGCAAGGGCGGAAGCGACGCGGGCGGCGCGAACGGCGGTTCGAACGGCAACGGCTCTCCGATGTCGCAAATTCCCACTGCCTCGCTGGCGGCCTCATTTTCCAACGCTTCGGCTACGCCGGGACACCTTCCTTGCGTCAATCTCGGGCCGCGCAGCGACAAGATTCGGGTCTATCTCTGGAGCGAAAAAGGCACGCCGGAAAATATCTTGCAGTCCTATTCGCGGTATTTGACGGCGGTGTCGGATATTCGTGTGGCGGATAAAGCGCCGTACGACCTGGTCCTTTATATAAACGGCGCGAATGTCGACGCGAAAAGTTCCGAGGCCGGGTTCATCTGGACCTCGCGCGTGTTTCGGCCGTGGTTCTGCGGGCAGGGACTTGGTCTGCTGGAGCAGACCGAAGTGAACGAAAGTTTGCACTACGTGCGGGGCGAAGAACTCGACCAGCGGGTGCAGGCGGAAGTAGCGTATTTAATTCTTCACACCTTCGAAGCCATCCGCACCGAACAACCTAAATAACTGGAAGCGCCCCCGTCGTGTAAAATTCTAGCCAAGAACGCAAAGTCCCCGACAAAGGCTCCGTCCTTCCGGCATTTTCTTCGCAAAACACATATAATTTATATTCCAATTACGACCAAGCGGATCAGGCATCGATGGTAGAGCCTCTGGAGGCTGCATACATGGCGATTGCGTCCATTAATCCCGCAACGGGAGAAGTGTTGAAGAAATTCGAGCCGCTCACCGCGGAAGAGATCGAAGCGAAGCTGCAGCTTGCGGCGGAAACGTTTGAAACCTTTCGTAAGACCAGCTTTGCCGAGCGCGCGCGCTGGATGAACAAAGCCGCGGAAATTCTCGAGAGTGACAAAGCCGAGCTCGCGAAATTGATGACGCTGGAGATGGGGAAAACCTATCGCTCCGCGGTCGACGAAGCGGTCAAATGCGCGTGGGGCTGCCGCTACTATGCGGAAAATGCAGAGAAGTTCATGGCCGATGAAGTCGTCGAAACGACCGCGAGCCGTAGCTACGTGCATTACCAGCCTATCGGGCCGATCCTGGTGGTGATGCCGTGGAATTATCCTTTCTGGCAGGTGTTTCGTTTTATCGCGCCGGGGTTGATGGCGGGGAATGTCGGGCTGCTCAAGCACGCTTCGAACGTGCCGCAGTGCGCGCTGAAAATTGAAGAGATTGTGTTGCGAGCGGGCTTTCCCAAAGGCGCGTTTCAGACTTTGCTGATCGGCGTGAAGGAGGTGGACGGAATTTTGAACGATCCGCGCGTACAAGCGGCCACGCTCACCGGCAGCGAGCAAGCGGGCATCGAAGTGGGCACTTCCGCGGCGAAGCGCATCAAGAAAGTGGTGCTGGAGCTGGGTGGGAGCGACCCATTCATCGTGATGCCCAGCGCGAATCTCGAGGACGCGGTGGCTACGGCGGTGAAGGCACGCGTCGGAAATAATGGGCAATCATGCATCGCGGCTAAGCGCTTTATCGTGGCCGAAGAAATCGCCGACAAGTTCGAACGAGCGTTCGTGAGTAAGATGGAATCGCTGAAAGTCGGCGACCCGTTCGATGAAAAAACCGATGTGGGGCCGCTGGCCACTGCGGGCGCCGTCGAATCGCTGCAGCGCGACGTGCAGAAGTCCATCGACGCGGGCGCGCGCGTGTTGACCGGCGGCAAACCTAACGGCGGCCC
>DATCOK010000206.1:0-13731 GCA_036564765.1 Candidatus Acidiferrum sp.
GGGAGGCGGCGGAGAGGTTGCGGGCGCTGGAGAGGGAACCGGTGGGGGCGAAGGTGCCTAGCCAGGGGGTGTAGAGTTCGGTGGAGGCTAGAGGGGCGCCTGCGGAGGTTCCGCCTACGATGAGTATGTTGTTGTTGTTGGGTAGAAGGAAGGCCTGGTGGCCCTGACGTGCGGTGGTTAGCGAACTGGTCGCGGGGGACATGGTGAGCATTACTGGATCGAAAATTTCGGCGGTGGCGAGGTCTGCGGAGCCATTCGAACCGCCGGCGAGCAGGATGCGGCCGTCGAGCATAGCGGTGGCGGAGAGTCCGCTGCGCGGAGTGGACATGGCCGGGCCGGACGTAACAGTGCCCGCTGCGGGATCGTAAATATCGGTGGAATTCAGGGCGGTTGAGCCGTTCGAACCGCCGGCGATCAGGACGCGGCCATCGGGCAGGAGTGCGATGGCGTGCTCGGTGCGCGGCGAAGAGAGCGCGCCTGCGAAGGAAAATGAAGCTGTGATCGGATCAAAAATTTCCAGAGTGGTGCTGGCTACGCCGGATTTATCGCCGCCGGCGATAAGTGCGCGGCCGTCTTGCAGGACGACCGCGGTAGCGTTGGCGCGCGCTTCGCTCATGCCACCAGTAACGGCGGTCCAGGAATCGGTGGCGGGATCGTAAATTTCTGCGGCGTTGGTTGCGCCGCCGCCGGTGGTGGTGCCGCCGGCTATCAAGACACTGCCGCTGGCTAACAGTGCCGACACGTGGCGGCTGCGGGCCACATTCATGGGGGCGGCTGCGGAAGAGGTTCCGTCGAGGCCGATAAATTCCGCACTGGCCAGAGTTCCGCCGGTGCTGTCGCCACCCGTGACAAGCACGCGTCCGTCCTTTAGTAAAATTGCTGAAGCGCCGGAGCGCGCTGCGCTCAGATCCGGCTGGACGGCCCAAGTACCGCTGGCAACCTGTAGGACGTAGCCTTTCACGGCCAAGGTGACAAGCAGGATGAGCGCGACGCTGAGAAGCGCGAATTTTAAGGATTTACGCATGGATACCTCGGAGGACCATGGGGCTAAGGGCAAGGCACACCACTCCGCAATCGAGATTCAGAGTTTTTCTGAATCTATCGGGGCCTATTTGAAATCAACAGAAGTCGTCTTTTGGGGACACAAAAGACCCGTGGGGTGGCATGAAGCATTTCCTTAGCCACCTCTAGGGGATTCACCTTAGAGCGATGGGGGCGTGGTCAGGATTTGGCTGAATCGGTTGTTTGGCGACATAAAACCAATGAGGTTAATAAGATAGGTTGTGGTTCCAGATTGAATGGCGAGGCCGGCGCGGATCGAGGTTCGGTTGACAGTCCTCAATAAGTGACATCAATACGACTTCCACTATCCGAAAAAGCTCAAGAGTTTCTCCAACCTGTGCGAATGGGTGGAAGGGCTATGGGATTCCCGCCCGCTCTTTTTCATTCGCACGCTGGTGAGAAGTATGGCTGGTTGTGGTTACACTCCGTCTGACTCCCAGGTGTTCTTTGCAGCTGTGAGGTATCAGGGCGATGTAATTGCTTAAGACGTTGCGCCCGGTCGTAACTTATGCCGCCTGGTGGTCTTGCTTAAGACCTGTTCACGAAGGATTTGGTGAACGGGAGGTGCGGCGAGGAACGTCGCGCGGAGGGGCTCATCGGGGGCGAAAGAATTGGCTAGTTTTAGAATGCCAGCCTCGGCGCGTTGGCGGTGGGTTTCCGCGGCCTGCTCATTTTTCATGTGCTGGTACAAATCCCAGGCGGTGCTTTGGAGACGCCAGGCGGTTACAGGAATTTCAAATTTCTCGAGAATCGCAAGTCCGTTTTGAACGCTGGCTTCGGCTTTTCTCCAGTTTTTCGCTGCGATGGCGAGGCGCGCTTCCAGATCCCAGGCGAGCGTTTGCAGACTCGGATCGTCGGTTGAGAGCGCGGACTCGAAAAGCCGGCCGGACTCGGTGCGGGCGTTTGCCAGGTTTCCCGCAGCCAACCACACATTGGCCAAGCCGAGTTGGGCGTGCATTCGCCAATACCAGTGGAGAAAAAACTTCGGTGTTACAGCCTCGTCGATTACATTCCGGAAGTTCTGCAACCCTTCTTCATGCCTGGACTGCGCGAGTGCGGCGTTGCCGGCGGCAAACCACGCAATAGCTTTGGGCTGGCCTGTGGGATAGCCCGAGTTGGGGCGAATCATTCCTTGGCATAACTGCTGGGCGCCTGCGAAATCCATCGCGACGGCACGCAGCCACGCTTCTCTGATCTTGAGAATCCAAGGGTCGTGGCCATTCTTCTCGGCTCTCTCGATCGCCGTGCGCATAACGAGAAGCGCGTCGCCAAGTTGACCCAGATGCATGAGAGCGACGGCCTTGGCGCCGAGCGCCAGGAGGTAGGCAATCGCATTGGTGGTCTCGCTGATTTTCAAAATGCCATCTTCGGCAATCCTGAGGGCTTCCTGATAGCCGCCCTGAAGAGGGTGAAGATGGGCGTAGTGCATCTCGGGATACTGGCCGCCGCTTAGCGTCTGAATGGTTTCTTTGGCCGAAGCGTAGAGTTGCGCGTCTTCGGATCGCCACGAGTGGTAATACAGGCGGGCACAGGATGCGAGGATTTGGGTGCGCGCGTGGAGCATGGGATCACTTAGAGAAGCGCTGATTTCATTGGCCCGTTCGATAGCGGCAACGGCCCGCTCCACGTCAATCAGACCCATCGGATGGACCAGACGAATTAAGGCGGTCACTTGCGCGGTGGCGAGGGAACCCTGAGCGGCGAGAGAAGCCGCCGTCTCGTAGGATTGCGCCGAGTCAGCCATATTCCCCATCGCGTAGTTGATGTCGCCAATCTGTACCAACGTTTGAATCTCCAGTTCCATACGATGGCCCGCAGAAACCTTTGGAATCAATTCGAGGGCGTGACGCAAGATCTCGATCGAATCCCGATACGCAAATCTTCTCGCGGCATTTTTGGCCGCAAGAATCAGGTAGTGAATGGCCTCTTCATAGTCGTGGCCGCCCTCGAAGTGCATGGCGAGTTCGGTGGCCTGCTCCTGTTCGCAGGGGTCGGAGAAGGCCTGGAGTCTCTGGGCCAGCAGCAGATGCAGTCTCGAGCGAGCGGCCTTGGAAAGTCTCTGGTATAAGACTTCGCGGTAAAGGGAATGGCGGAATTCATAGTGCGCGGAAATTTGCCCGTTGGGCGAGGCAGTGATTCCGGCGGACTTGATGAATTGCAGCCGATTCGCGAGTCTCTCGCAGGCCTCCTCGGTGCTGTCGATTTCCATTTCGGCCGCGGCGGAAATGGTCCACACGGAGAATTTTTCACCGGCGACGCTGGCGCTCTTCAGGATGCGCTGTTCTTCCGCGCTCAATTGCTGAAATTGGGCCTCGATCAATTGATCGAGCGTTTCCGGCACCCTCGGTTCGAGATCTTCCAGCGCCACCTGCAGCGTCCATCGGCCATTCACTGGCTCGATCAGGCCCTGCTTCACCATGTCCTGCAGGATGTTCACGAGGAAAAGCGCGTTGCCGCCGGAGTGGCGGTAAATCAGGTTCGCGAAACCCTTGGGGAAGTGGCCTCCGGCAAAGTGGATGTCCAGGTAATCCGCGACGTCGGGTTCTTCCAGTCGTTCCAGACTCATTTCATGGCCGAGATTGTGGAGCACCAGATCCTGCTTGAGTGCTTTTAGCGGACTGCGCGAAAGGATGAGATCAGCCGGGCGGTAGGTTCCCAGCAGGAGCAACTTTGCAGGACCACGGCGGCGGGCTACGGCAGAAAGGAAATCGAGTGTGGAGGGGTCTACCCAGTGGAGATCTTCTAGGACAAGCACCAGCGGATCCCGCGCAGTCAATGATTCCAAGGCTTCGCAAATTTCGCGGACCATGCGCTCGCGAGTAGCGCCGTGGATTTCCTTTTCCAGCGCTTCCCGCTGTTCGGGTTTGATGAGCGAGGGGAACTGAATCAGCCAGGTGGGAGCTTGCTTCGCGAGGGTTTGCACCACGTAACCTCCGCTTGAATCGCGAACCCATTGGCCGATCGCTTCGAGCACCGGATAGTAGGCTTCCTTGCCGCCGAATCCCTCGACACACTGTCCGCGGATCAGGCGCAAATTTGGGCGGTTGGCAATGGTGTGATGAAACGCATCGACGAGCGTGGTCTTCCCGATCCCTGCCTCTCCAGTGACAAAAACCACCTGTCGCTGAGAATTTAGGGCCTGGCCCAGATAGTCCTCCAGTTGGGCCATGGATCCTGCGCGCCCCACCATGTTCCGGGAACCTACGATGCCTGCACCTGAAGGTGTGGGAGCGAGCACTTCAGTTTCCGGGGCGACGAACTGGTATCCGCGGCGAGGGAACGTTGCTATGAATTCGGGATGGTCACGCGGATCGTCCAGAGCCTTGCGGATGCCGAGAATATATTTCTTGATGACTTCGGGATTTACGTACGTTTCGGGCCACAGCGCGGTGAGGAGCTCATCCTGGGTCACCAGCCGGTCGGCATGCTCGACAAGGTAGCGCAGCACATCGAAGGCCTTGGGAGTCAGCGAGACACGCTGGTCTCCGCGCCACAGGCAGTGGTTCACGGTGTCGAGCCGGAAGGAATGGAATTGCTTCATCTTAGAGGTCCGAAGCGCTTCTCACCGCTAGGCCGGCGGCGTCCCGGAAGCAGCGGTGTGGGCGAGTCTACGATATTTGTCTGGCGTTAACACTTCCGATAATTTTCCCCGCATTTGTGCGATGTGATTCGCTCACTGGCGTGGTTGGACGCAGTCCCGAGGTTGTTCGTCACCAAAATTGGACCGAAAGGGTCACCTGCGGGTCACGCCTCCAGCCCTCGCTTCGCCTACTCTCACGACATGCGCGGAGCATTTGTTATCCAACTCGGACTCGAATCGAATCCAGCCGCGGGCCGCTTGGAGGGCTGGGTCGAGGAAGTGGACACGTGCATCGAGCTGCGATTCAGCTCCACGGAGGAACTGCTGAAATTTATGGGCCTGCGCGTTGATTTGGTCAGGGCTTCCACGGGCAAGCCTGCAGTGTCGGGTGTCTCGAAGGATGAGCCTGGGAAGAAGTCCTTTAAAAAGGCCAAAAAGTTGAAATAAAAATCACCTCGCAATCGGTTGCATTGATGGTGGCACAGCGAGTTCTCGTTGGCTAAGTGAACCGCTATAAGGAGAGGGAATGTTGAAGTTGAAAATTGTTTTTTATTGTTTTGGTTTGATTTTGTTCGCAGCGGCGTTTACCGCCGAAGGTACCGTCGCGCAAACAGTGGCTTACCGGCAGACCAATCTGGCTGCGAGCGCTCCCAACGCTGGGAACAATTTGACGCCGGGTCTGCTCAATCCGTGGGGGATTGGTTTTCTGCCCGGGCAGGCATTTTTTCTTGCCGACAACAATGGGGGACGTGTGTCTGCCTTGGACGGGAGCGGCGTAGGAGTGCGGCCGGGCGCCTTCCTGGTTCCGAATGCGGCTGGGACCGGCTTCGAGCACCCGACGGGAATTGTGGCGGATCAGAATTCCTCGTTTGGCAGTGCTTCGGTGATCAAACCGTTTCTGGTGGTAACTGAGGAGGGATCCATTTTCAGCTGGGGCCCGAACGCCCAAGGCGATTTCCCAGCGGCGGCAACGGCGGTGCGAAGAACGGCCGACGCCGTTTACACAGGGGCGGCGATCCTCAACTCTGCGCAGACCGCACCGGCACTGGCGGTCGCGGACTTCCATGGCGGATTCATCGAGAGTTTTCTGCCTGGATTTTCCCGCGTGGCGCTTCCCGGGTCGTTCACAGATCCAACTTTGCCAGCAGGCTTTGCACCGTTCGGCATACAAGTGATTGGCAATCAGGTGTTCGTCACGTACGCGGTGCAGGATGCCGCCAAGCGCGATCCCATCTTCGGAGCGGGAAATGGGGTGGTCAGCATTTTTGATATGGACGGAAATTTCGTGAAGCACTTTGCTACCGCCGGAATGTTGAACGCTCCGTGGGGAATCGCCAAGGCCAACTCGAACTTCGGTCCGTTCAGCAACGACATCCTGATCAGCAACGTTGGCGACGGGAGAATCAACGCGTTCGATCCATCTACCGGGCAATTCGTCGGAACGCTGGCGGACGGCAACGGTACTGCCATCGCCGAGACTGGCCTTCATGCTCTGGCGTTTCGTGGCGACGGATTTGGCGATGCGAACACCTTGTACTTCACGTCGGAGGTAAACAATTCGAACGACGGACTGTTTGGCGCGCTTACTTCCGGTCTAGTCAGCACGCTTCGGATATCGGCCTCGACTGTCGGCGTGGACGGCAAGGTCACGGTCACCGCCGATGTCACTGCCGGGCCGGGGAATGCGGGATCGCCGTCTGGCTTGGTCTCGTTTTTTGATGGCGCGACACTTTTGAAAATCGTTTCCTTAGCCAATGGCACTGCAACGCTGGATACCTTTCTGGCGGGCACCGGCGTCCATCCCATCACCGGGCAGTACAGCGGCGATCGCGTTTTCCTTCCCAGGAATGAAGAAACAGACGTACAAGTCGTAGGTATCGCGACGAGCCTGACTTTGGTGGCGCCAGCCGACGCTACGCCAGGTTCGACGATTGTTTTGACCGTGGCGATCCGATCAGCCGGCGGAGTACCGACCGGCCAGGTTAACTTTCTTGATGGAAAAAATAACCTCGGTGTCGCAAACCTGAACGATGGGGGTGCTGCCGTATTGCGGGTGGACACGCTTGCTCTTGGCACGCACTCGCTTACTGCGTCTTATGCGGGTGATGACAAATTCGCCGCGAGCAGTTCGGCGGCCGTCACCGTTAACGTCAGCAGCCCAGACTTTGCGTTTGCGGCTACGCCAGCGACCGCGAGCGTCATCGCGGGCAACTCCACCCAATTCGTATTGACGGTGACTCCATCCGGGGGCTTCTCGAGCAAGGTTACGTTTTCTTGCGCAGCGGTTACTGGCATAACCTGCGGCTTCAATCCGGCGACGGTAACACCCGGCAGGGGCGCGGCAAACACCACGTTGAACGTGGCCACCTCCGCAACCGTGTCGCGCAACGGGTTGGTCATGCCGCGAGACTTTGGGCCCTGGATTTTCCTGTTCGCGGTTGCACTGGCTGGAGTTGTCGTGTTGCGCGCCTGGAACCAGCCGTCTGCTCGTCTTGCGCCGGCAGTGGTTTCAGCCGCGGCCATTCTAGCGCTTTGCTTCGTAATGGGCGGATGCACCGGCTATTCGAATAGTGCGCAGCCCAACAAAGGCACGGCTACGATCATGGTCACTGCCCAATCCGGCGTGGTCTCGCACGCCACCACGATCAGCGTAACCGTGCAGTAGGTACACCGGTCGCTACCAAACGGTTCTAATTTGCTTGCAGGCGCAATTCTGACGTCCTTTGTTCTATTCGTGCGGACAGGTGCCAAGGGGCTGTTAGCGTCGTGGAGGTGCGGACAGGGATTTTAGCCACCAATGGCCTTGGCGGCGGCCGGTTTGCCAGGAGCCGGCGGCTTCTTTTGCGGTGGCTTGCTGCAGCATGTCCTGGATGGTCTTGCCGGTGAATGCGGGCAAGTCGGCGCTCCACGTTCCGGAGAGTGGAGTGCCTTTAGCGGCGCGGGCGGTCCACGTGCCAGTCCAAGCCGTACCGATTTTTTTGGCCGAAAAGGTTCCCTGCAGGACGACTTCACCGGCGTCGTTCAGGAGAGTCCATGAGCCACGGGCTGCGTTGCGATTTTGCGGAGAGGTTTCGGCCGCCCACATACCGCGAAAAATTTCGGTAGGGCCGACGGACGCGGTCCAGGAGCCTTGCAGGGGATTGGGTTGTTGGGCGAGCGAGGCGGACGCCAGCAGAAGCCAAAACGCCACCGAGATTTTCAGCAGGGGATCAAGTCTGCTCATGGGACGTTGCGTCCTCTTATGCGATGGTTCGAACGGCTTGAACCGGTTGAACAAGTCAGAATTTGCATGGGTTTTCGGACCTCACTGGCCGAGAAGGACGAGGAATTTCGTTACGGTTTCTGTGCGGCGATTGCTTTCTTCGCTTTGACGGGCCGCGGCCGCTTCCTGCAGCGCGACTTGTTGGGTAGCGAGTTGGGTCAAACCCAGCCGGCGGTAGACGCGCGATAGCTGGTAGTGACCGTCGGGGGAGTTGGCATCGAGGCGCACACATGCTTCCAACTCGGGCTTCGCCTGGCTCCATTGCTCGACCCATTCATAGGCCTTACCGAGCTGGCAGCGCGCCACGGATTCCTTCGGCGCAATTTTCGCGGCATGTTGCAGCCGATGGAGAATTTCCGGGCGACGAGTATCGTCTCCGCTATCTCGCGCGAGACGCAGCAGGATGCCGCCGCAGAACGCGCCAGCCGTCTTACTTGCGGGATGCTCGTCGGCGAATTTGCAAATTTGTGCGGTCGCGGCGGTGTCCGGCGTGGCGGTGTCTTCCAAGGTGATTTGGCCAAGATAACGCGACGCCGTTTCGTCCCGCGAATCCATCCTGGCGGCCTCTAACAGCGCGTGGGTGGCGTCCGCTGAGCGATCCACAAAATAATACGTAAGCCCGAGCAGAATTTTTATGCGCACCGATTGCGGAAAGAGCGGCGCCGATTGATTCAGGACCACCAGCGCGGCGTCAAAGGTTTGGTGCCGCAATAGCTCGAGCGCCAGCGCCAGCCGGTGCTTTTCTTCACCGGGTTCGAGGGCTACGGCCTGCTGATAGCTGCGCACGGCGGCGAGCGAGTCGCCGCGCTTTTCCTGAATATCGCCGAGCAGGATTTCGATCGACGCGCTGTCTTCCAACACTTTGGAGCGTTCGGCGGCCTGTAAGGCTTCGTCGAGACGCCCACTGCGAAAATTGGCCAGAGCTAAGTCGTAGAGCAAATTGGCGCGGTCTGGTGCGAGCGCGCTGGCCGCGGCAAAATCAATCGCCGCTTCCGCAAACAGGTTAGCCGCGCTAAGAATCTCCGCAAGTCGCAAATGCAGATCGATGGCTTGCGCAAGGGGCAAAACCTCGTTGCGCAAACGTTTGAGGGGCTCCGCCGGGTTTGCGTGGTTTTCAACCTCGGCCTGCAGCCGAGCTACGCTCGCCGCGATTCGAACCCCTTGATCTTCTGGCGCAAGCTTCGCCGCCATCTCCATATCTTCCGCGGCGGAGTCGAACCGTTTCAGCCCGGAGGCAATCGCCGCCTTCAACCTGTAGAAGGCAACTTTTTGCGTTGGATTTGCAGGCGCAGCCACACCTTTCATCGCCGCGTCAGCCTCCGCATAGCGATGCTCGCGCGCCAAATCAACGGCCTGCTTCAACGCCGCACTGGAATCCGCTCGCGGCGGTTCCTGCGCAGCTAAATTCACCGCCCAAAGGAGTGCCATCCAAGCGAAAAAACAGATTCGCATCGCCCGCATCACGCGTTTATCTTACCTTGCGGCTCTTTGCAAACGTGTGAGAAAATCCCGCCGTGCCTGGCCAGAATTCTCCTCATCTGCAACGCCGGCTTGGCCTTCTCGAAGCCACTTCCGCCAATATGTTGGAGATGATCGGCGTTGGGCCGTTCATCACCATTCCCCTGATTTTGACGGCCATGAACGGTCCGCAAGCCATGCTCGGCTGGCTGCTCGGCGCACTGGTGGCGGTGTGCGACGGCCTGGTCTGGGCGGAACTGGGCGCCGCCATGCCCGGCACCGGAGGGCCGTACCGCTACCTTTCCGAAGCCTACGGGCCGCGGCGCCTCGGTCGACTGATGAGCTTTCTCTTTATCTGGGAAACCGTCTGCCTCGCGCCGCTGTCCATCGGAGCCGGTGCGGTCGGTTTCGCGCAATACACAAAATTCCTCTGGCCCAATATGAATTGGATGGAAGGGAAAATTGTCGCCGTCGCGGTGTGCGCGCTCATCACCATCCTGCTTTACCGCGACATTCAATCTGTCGGCCGCCTCTCCATCGTCTTATGGGTCGTGGTTATCCTCACCGCCCTGTCCGTCACTGCCGCGGGCATCGCCAATTTTCATTTAAGCCGCGTTCTCGATTTTCCGCCCCACGCCTTCACCCTCTCGCGCCAGTTTTTCATTGGACTGGGCGGCGCCACCCTGCTGGCCATGTACGACTACGGCGGCTACAACAACGCCTGCTTTTTCGCCGGCGAAATCAAGCGCCCGGAATACGTCATCCCGCGCTCCATTCTGGTCTCGATTTTGCTGGTGGGCATTCTGTACCTCACCATGAATGTCTCCATCATCGGCGTCATCCCGTGGCGCGAAGCCATGCATTCGACCTTCATCGTGTCGGACCTGATGCAGCGCGTTTACGGCTCGCTGGTCGCCAAAGTCATGACCGCCTTCGTGCTCTTCACCACCTTCGCGTCGCTCTTCGCCGTGCTACTCGGATATTCCCGCGTGCCTTATGCTGCGGCGGTCGACGGACGTTTTTTCTCCATCTTCGCGCGCCTGCATCCCACCAGGAATTTTCCCTGGGTCTCGCTGGTCTTTATCGGGGCCACCTCCGCAGTCGCCAGCCTTCTGGATCTTTCCGACCTCATCACCGCGCTGGTCGTCATTCAAGTGCTGGTGCAATTCATGGCCCAGGTCGTGGCTGTCACCATGATTCGCCGATATCGCCCGGACATTCACCGCCCTTTTCAGATGTGGTTTTACCCCTTCACCAGCATCATCGCCTTTGCGGGTTGGGCGTTTATCCTCGCCGCCAGCGGAATAAAGTTTATTCTCTGGGGCCTGGTGCTGATCGCCGTGGGTGTGGCCGCCTATCTCTGGCGCGCCAAAGCAGAAGCGCAGTGGCCCTTCGCTTCGCAAGAAAGTAGCGCCGGCGTATGAGCGCGACGCAGGCACCACAAATCCTGGTCGCCGGCGACCTGTTCCTCGATTTGGTTATGAGCGGATTCCCCGCCTGGCCTCCCGCGGTTGGCGAAGAACTATTCGCGGACTCGCTTTTTCGCGAAGCCGGCGGCGGCGCAGCCATCACCGCTTGCGGCCTGGCCAAGCTTGGTACCGCGGTCGGCGTAGCCGGGGCCGTGGGCGATGACGGCCAATGGCTCATCGACCGCCTCGCCCGTTGCGGAGTTTCCACGTCCGCGATACAACGCAGTCTGCGCGAACCCACCGCCGTCACCGTCAGCATTTCCAGCGCCGCGGACCGCACCTTCCTCACCTACATGGGAGCAAATCGCGAGTTGCCGGACCTGCTGCAAAAATTGCCGGAGCGAACCGAATTTTCGCAACTGAAACACGTCCATGTCGCCTGCGCGCCACCGCCCGCGGCCCTGCCCGATCTGTTGCGTAAATTTTCCGCCCACGGTGCCAGCCTTTCCATGGATGTAGGATGGCATCCGGAGTGGCTCTCGGATTCGCGCAGCCGCGACTCGCTGCGCATGCTGGACATATTTTTCCCCAATGAAAAGGAAGCCGCGCTCATGACCGGCGAATCGCAACCACAAAAAATTCTCGAAGTTTTCCAGACCATGCAATTGGAGCGCGTCGCTCTCAAACTTGGAAAAAAAGGCGCCGCGCTCCTGCACCACGGCGAAATCATCTTTTGCGAGCCGGCCTCCGTACAGTCCGTCGACACTACAGGAGCGGGAGATTGCTTCGATGCCGGTTTTCTTTTCGCCTGGCTCCGCGGCGATACTCCCCAGGCATGTCTGCGCGCCGGAACCATTTGCGGCGCGCTTTCCACGCGCGCCCCCGGCGGTATCGATGGCTTTCCAACGCTTGCGGAACTGGAAGCGCAACCATGAGCGGCAAAGTCTGCATCATCGGCGGTGGTGGCGTGCGCACGCCGCTGCTGATCCACGGCCTTTTTCAAGCGCAGTCCATTCTGAACATCAGCGAACTGGCGCTCTTCGACCTCGACACCGGCCGAGCCGATGTGATGGCTGCGCTTGGGCGTGAGATTGCCTCCACCCTCGGCGTGGATGTGCGCATCACCACTACTTCTTCTATCGAATCCGCCGTCGAAGGCAGCGCCTTCGTGCTCAGCAGCATACGCATCGGCGGCATGGCCGCGCGCGCTCGTGATGAACGTACCGCCATCGATCATGGACTCGCCGGCCAGGAGACCACCGGCCCCGGCGGCGTGGCCATGGCGCTGCGCACCGTGCCCATCGCTCTCGCGCACGCGCGCGTGGTCGAACGACTCGCTCCTCAAGCGTGGCTCATTAATTTCACCAATCCCGCCGGCTTGATCACGCAAGCCCTCAATCAGCACACCAGTCTCGGCATCGTAGGCATCTGTGACACGCCAGCGGAATTGTTTCACCGCATCGCGCAGGTTTTTTCGGCGCCGCCCGCGGAAACTCGGTGTGAATATGCCGGTCTCAACCATCTCGGCTGGGTGCGCCGCGTCACCGTCCGCGGTCAGGATGTAACCGCCGAATTGCTCGCCAATCCTGAATCGCTGGGCAGCCTGTATCACGCCAGCTTGTTCGATCCGCTGCTCATCCAGACCCTGCAGCTGATTCCTTCCGAATATCTGTTCTTTTATTACAGCCAACGCAAGGCGTACCGCAATCAGTTGCGCGCGGGCGCCAGTCGCGGCGAGGAATTATTGAAGCTGAATGGCGAACTCTTCGGAAAACTTCAATCGCAAAAGCCTCGCGAAGGTTTGCAAACTTATCGCAACTATCTGATGCAGAGAAATTCTTCTTACATGCAACTGGAAGCCGACGCCGGCTCAGCGTTCGCCGGCGACCCGCAGCAGATCGATCCCTTCGAGACCGCCACCGGCTATCACCGGATCGCCATTGACGTGATGACCGGACTTCTGTCCGAAGCGCCGCGCGAGGTGGTGGTAAACGTCCGCAATCGGGGCAGTATCGAAGACCTGGGCCCCGAAGACGTCGTGGAAGTTCCGTGCCAGATCAGCCGCGCCGGAGTAATCCCGGTCCGCACCGGCCGTCTTCCGGAATCCGTACGCGGACTTGTGCAGGCGGTGAAGGCCTACGAACGCACCGCGATTCGTGCCGCGGTCGAGAAATCATGGCCTCTCGCGCAACTGGCCATGCTCGAGTATCCCATCATCGGCCAATGGGAAATCGCCCAAGACTTGCGCGCCGAACTGGCGCGTAATGACCCGGAATTTCTCGGGTATCTGGAGAGCCGCTAGGCTCCGGTCAGGTGGCATTGACATCCGCCGGGCTCGGAATTACAGTATGATTTCCGTACTGCAAACGTGTGCAGTAATCCATGGCAACTGATCCCGTGCACCGCCCTACTTCCATCAAAGATATTGCCCGCAAAGCCAACGTTTCCTTTTCCACCGTCTCCCGGGCGCTGCAGAACAGTCCGCTTATCAGCCGCCGCACCGCGGAAAAAATTCAGCGCATCGCGCGGGAATCCGGCTATCGCGCCAGCGCGGTCGCTCGGGGCCTGGTCACGCAGAAAACTAAAACCATCGGCGTGGTGGTCACCTCCATCGCGGACCCGTTTGTGAGCGATGTGGTCGACGGCATCGAGGAGTGCTGCAACAATCACGGATACTCCGTCTTTCTCGCCAACTCCAACGCGGATCCCGAGCGCGAACAAAAAGTGGTGCAATCGTTTTCCGAGCGCCGTGTCGACGGCATCGTGGTCACCTCTTCGCGGGTGGGCGCGCTGTACGTTCCGCTGCTTTCCGAAATGAAAGTGCCCATTGTGCTGGTCAACAATCAGCATCCCGGAGAATTCGTGCACTCCGTGATGATCGAAAATGTCCAGGGGAGCCGCGAGGCCACCAATCACCTCATTCGCCTGGGTCATCGCCGCATTGCCTATCTCGGCGACCG
>DATCOK010000207.1:0-8526 GCA_036564765.1 Candidatus Acidiferrum sp.
CCTCGTACCACCTCCGTAGTGACCGCGACTCGTTCGCGCAACGCGTCGGGATGACGCGCGAGGCAGCGCACCCGGCGGTTTTGCGACTCCAGCGCATGCAGCAAGCGGCCGCCCACATATCCCGAAGCACCAGCAACGAGAATCAAGCCCGAGTGCTTTGCTTTCGATTGCTGTTCGAGCTGATGCATAGTCGTAATCGCGCCCGGAATTTCAATCGCAGAACCGCGGTGTTCGACGGAGGAGACCCGGAGAAAATCTGGAGCTAACCGTTAACTCTTACCAATGTATTTAACTATAGCGAACATTGTTGTAACTGTAACGCGAATAGCTACGGAACCGCCAAATAGTGTGACTACTGTTCAAAAAGCCCGAATATTTTTGCAATATGGTTAAAACACGAATGGTCGGTGGACTTTTACGGCGGTGACGCGAAGTCCTCAGCTGAGAGCATCGGCCGCTTGCTTCAACGGAAACGTTGCGGTGACGATGGCGCCTGCGCTACTCGATTGAATGTCCAGCGTGCCACCGAATTCCCGCACACGTTCGCGCATGCCGCTAAGCCCCACTCCGCCAAATTTTCCTTCGGCGCTGCCGGAACGCGCTTCCGGCGGCAGCCCCTTTCCTTCGTCGCGCACCTGCACGGAAATTCTTTCCGGCGACGCCGCAATTTGAATGAAGGCGGTCTTGCTCCGCGAATGGCGATAGATGTTCGTAAGACATTCCTGGATGATGCGGAAAATGGCCAGGTCCATGCTTGGTGACGCGGCCTCCAGCACAGGCGGAAAATCCAGGCTCACCTTGATATTGCTGCGTTCTGTAAATCCCGCGGCGTAATCGCGCACGGTGGTGAGCACGCCTAATTCGTCGAGCAGCGGCGGATGCAGCAGATGCGAAATCGTCCGTATTTCCGAGGTAATTTGCTCGACGATGCCCTGATTTTCGCGCACAGCCGCGGCGGCCCCGGGCGAGAGTTTATCGATCTGCGTGGACACGAGCGCGATGTTCATGCCCAGGGCGGAGAGCAGTTGGCCGATGCTATCGTGCAAGTCGCGGGCGATGCGGCTGCGCTCTTCGTCCTGGCTCCGCAACAATCGTCCTGATAGATCGGCGAGCTGATCATTTTTTTCCTTGAGGTCCGCGGTACGCGCCCTGACGCGGTCTTCGAGCCGCTCGCGCAGTTCCTTTTGCTCTGTGGTATCGATGCCGGTGGCCACCACCATCCGGATGGCTCCGTCGTCTTCCTTGATGGGACTCAGGGTACGTTCCGCGAAACGCACGGTGCCATCGGCGAGCATGTAACGGCACTCCTCGCGAATGAGTTTGCCGTCCGCGGCTCGACGCACACTGTCACGCAGAGTGACGCGCTCTTCCGGCAACTTCCCCCACCAGCCCGGCTCCCAGAATTTCTTTCCGTTGACCGCCGCGCGATCGGCAGCGATGGCTTGTAGCGCCGCCTCGTTGGCTTCCAGAATCGTGCCGTCGGCTCGCAGCAAGACCATGAACGCGTAGCTCTGGCGAAACGCCGCGCGCAGGTGCGTGTCTTTTTCCAGCAGCAGAGCTTCGGCGGCGCGCTGGCCGGAAATATCCACATTGGTCCCTATCCAGCGGATGACTTTGCCGCTGTCGTCGCGCACGGAATTCACGCGCGTAAGAAAAGCGCGGAATTGGCCATCGGCTCCCCGCAAAGGAAATGCCATTTCAAAAGGCTCGCCGCTGGCGATAGACGCCGTCCATTTTTCCAGCACCGCTGGCAACACCGCGGGATCATGCACCGATTGCCATCCCCAGCCTTCCATCTGTTTCGGCGTAGTGCCCGTGTACTCAAACCAGCGGCGGTTGTACCAATAGATCCAGCCATCGGCATTGGCCAGCCACACCAGTGCCGGGATGTAATTCGCGATGGCGCGGAATTGCTCTTCGCTGGATTTAAGAAGGTCTTCGGACAGAGGTGGAAGTGGAGTGTCGGTCATCAATCGCGATGCACCAGCGCCGAAGAATTTCAAATTCTGGCAAGCGTTGCGAAAGATTCTAGCATACGGCCAATTTAGCACCGCGATGTTGGAGTATCACGCCATCGCAAGAAATCGGGTTCTGAGGGTAGACGACCTTACAGCATTATGTACGTGTGAATTCCGGTTTCCTGAGAATTTCGCCAAATTTGCGTGGTGATCCATTTGGCGAGATTTTTGCCGGCAGAGAAGCTTCGTCTACTCGCAGCGTAGAGCAACGATAGGATCCACGCGTGTCGCGCGAAATGCGGGAAAGTAGATGCAGACCGCGGTAAGCAAGGCTGCAACGGCGCATAGCGAGAATGGAACCGAAGCGCTGACGGTTCGGCGCCGACGTTGGTGAACGGATTTCCAAATTGGTCCGAACCGATCGTGACGTAGCAATTCGGGAAGAACGTCGTTGCGCGGAAAATGCGGCACGCCCACACGCAGCAAAAGCGTCAGAACCCGACGACGGCCAGCACCGCCACTATTTTTTCGCCAGCGTCGGATTCACCGGGATCGGATTGTTCGCCGTCCTCACATAACCCTTCGCTTCCGGGCTGCGCGGACTCCAATCGGACGGCGGAAAGGAGACGCGCCAGTAATTCGGCGACGCCTTTTGAAATTCCACGCCGATCTCCGGAGCGCCGTTTGACCCCACCGTAACGTCTATCACCGCGCACTGAATTTCATCGGCGGTGGCGAGATTGTGAATCGTCAGAACCTGTCCTTCTTCCACTTTTTCTTTCAGCGCGATCAACGCACCGTGGGCGTTCACCATCAGCGTGTTGGTTTCTTCCACGAATTTCGCGCCGGCAATTTGTTTCCCAGTGACGCGAATCGGTACCGCCACGATGATCCGCTGGCTGCGCCTTTGATTTAGGGCCGAGCTGACGCGGGTGTTTGGAGTGGTCAAGGCAAGACCTCCCTGTGGGTACTTGCTTGCATGAGAAGAACCGTTGTCGTGCCGAAGTGCGGTTGAACGCATGGAATATTGACCGTGGGCAAACAGGGCTTGACCGCGACGTGTTAAAAATATGGCGTTTTTTGTTGTTTCAGTCTGGAACATTGCCGGCCTCAGCGATCCGCGAGCGTTAGCCCTTCGGCGGCCAGCAAGCAAACGGCGCGGCCTGCTCGTGCCACATGGAAAAAAATTGCCTAAGCCGCGGACAGCAAGCGGACCCAACTGGTCACCCAGGCACCACTCCATCCGATTTGCACCACGCTCCCATTCCGGTTGACTAAAAACGATGACGCTTTAACATATCTTCACTTCGCGGCTCCTCTCCGGGCCGCTCCGGGGTGAAGATATACCATGTTGTCAGCATCGCACTTCGCCGATCGCGCGATCGCCACAGCACTGAGCATTGAACCTGCCGACCACTCGCGGACCGAAGCAGCCATCGCCGCGATTTACGAAGCCGGCGGGAAAACTTCGCCAAAAATATTCCTATGGCACTCTTCGCCTCTCGAAGCTCTATGGAGTTTTGCGGCTCTTTCGGAGGACCACGACTTTCTCACCACCGCCAGCATGCAAGCCGTGCGCCAAAAAACCGCGACCCTCGCAAAACTGCAGCAGGTTCGCAGCAACATTCAGCTAAAACTGGGAGTCACGGACTGGACCCAGGCGACGGACAAGGTAGGGGAGTGGCAATCAGCGGCAATGGGTGTGCGCCACGGCCATCCCGGCGACGTGCTGCTCAGCAAATTGAAAGTCGCGCGCGTCACATTCCTGATGGAGGCCGCCGGACTGGAAAATTACAAAGCGCATATGTCCGTGGTCGACCCCGCGTTCGCGGCTCTGCAGGCGACGGAACGGCAGATATTTGGCCATTTCGGAGACGGTTATCTGGCCTACGGAGCATTGAATTCCGGGGCGGCAGCACTGCGCCAGTGGATGGCGCACACGTTTTATCAGAATTATTCTCATCTCGACATGGCTCGCGACGCCTTCTTCTGCGAATCGCATGGCCTCGCTGCGCCGCCGGTTCTGCAAGCTTGTTGGGACGCAGCGGCTTTCGGCGGAATCTGGTGGCCGTTCGAGCATGCAGTCGTTTTGGCGGAGCGGCCGGTATCGATCTTCCACGCCGCCGGATCCTCGATGTTAACTTATGCAGACGGCTGGAGCGCTCGCCCCTACGAAACAAAACGCTCCGCGGCAGGCACCGGGCCCAAGGTCAAACCCTCCAAACTTCTGACTGTGGAGTTGCCCCGCGATCCGGCGGCACGCGTCGCCTTTCTGAAGGCCAAAAACGGCGAACTACCTTTGTACGATCGGTACGCCGGCGGAGAGCGCGAAAAAGTGTGGAAAGAGTTAGTCGAACTCGGCGGTGCCGCGCTCGGCGAAAAACACGCCGCGGATGCGCTGGCCGTAGCCTACGAGACGATGGAGCGCGCGCAGCTGAACGTCCGCACTCTGATTCAGCGGCTGCGCTCCGCAGATTATAAGTTCCAAAGCGAGCCGCACACGCCGCCGGATTCTCACATCTGGAAGACCTTGCAAAAGCTGCAAAAAGCTACAGGACTGTTGCCGCTATCGCTGCGCGCCTTCTACCATGTAGTCGGTTCCGTCGACTTCATGGGCACACACCCGGCGCTCGACCCTAAAGGCGCGGCGTTCGCCCCCGATCCGTTGGTCGTGTATGGAGCGGAAGACGCGCTGCAGCAGTTCGATGACTTCGAGCCCGATGAAGGCGGCGGCATGCAGCTCATCCTCGCGCCCGACGATCTACACAAAGCCAACGTCAGCGGCGGTGACCCCTACTCCATCTCCGTCCCAGCACCAGTAGCGGATACGATCGTGGAGTCCGAACCCAACTCCCTGTACTTCGTGGAATATTTGCGTTTGGTTTTTGCGTGGGGTGGTTTCCCGGGTTGGAAGAATGGCGATGCGATGCTCCCCCAGGAAATCGAAATATTGCGCAAAGACTTGTTGCCAATTTGAAGCGTCCAGAGTCGTTGCATCGCAGCCCATCCGCTGATCGTCAGACATGGATTGCGACCCGGCGACATTCAACTGCGAAGAATCTTCCGTCCACGCAGAAAAAAGCCCCGGCGAAATTAGCGCCGGGGCCAAGGTGCTGCCTGGATGGCAGAATTATGAACTAGACGAGTATCGCATTTTGTTTACGTCTCGCGAGACCCACTAATGCGAGACCGGCTAAACCGAGTCCTAGGTTAACCATGGCACCCGGTTCTGGGACAGCACTTGTCGTCGTCAGGAAGAAGGTTTCAGGTCCCCCAATTCCCGGCGCGGTGGTCGAGGACAGGCCCAACAGGTTAAAACCCCCGTCGATGGCCGCTTGTGCCGCCGCGGCTTGCGTCGCGTCCAGCACAAAGACGAAACCGGAATTACCGATGCCCGGTTGCGTTTTGTCCAGCGTCACTGGCGTAAATGCTCCCGAAGTGAAGCCCACCTGTCCGCTGGAGTTGTACAACGCCAGGGTCAAATTGGTCACCGTAATCGTTCCTCCCGCCGGTTGATCGGCGTTGAACACCAGAGCGATCGTGGAAGCATTCGTAACCACGAACGTCTGATTGTGCGGGAAGCCTGCGGGGTTCTTCTCCATGCCGCCGGCGTTTCCGCCTTGGCAGACGGATGACCCGGTGGAGTTGAGAACGCCACCGCTGCTCACTCCCACGCATCCAGACTCCGGCCCATTCATATTCTGGCCGGTGGCCTGGTACGTCAGCACGGTATTCACAGCCCCAAAACCCGTGCCGCCGATATCCACGACGCCTCCGGGAATCAAGTCTGCCCGTGCGATCCCGCCAGAAGCTGCGAATGCTGCAGCCGCAGACGCGATCAGTAAAACTTTTCCTAGTTTCATGTAGTTCACCTCCTTCAAGAGAAAAATAGCTTCCCAAATCCGATACTAGACTCGGGGATGAATAAGTCAATCCAGTAACAGCGGTATTAGCCCCACCTCGAAAATGGGAGGCCGCTGCGGCACTCAGCATCCGCTCGGAGTCCGCAAAGAATTTTCTCTTCGTATTCGCTTGTCGTGGCAGTTATTTCATTCCATCGAATTTACGTATGGAAAGAGTTACCGGTCTTCCGGTCAGGATATCCATAGGCTACCTGAACCAAATTCCACCAACGAACCCACGAACAGCAACGTTAAAATTCTCTTAAGAATTCCCGATCCGGAACTGGCCCAGTCCCGACTGCTTTCCTGAGTACTGTCAGAGCAGCTACCCGCCGCAAACAGCACGCGCGCAGATAAACGCCGGCCAACCTTAGGGAACCTAATTTGAATTCGAATCTGTCAGGAGAACCGCCCGTGAAAGCTGTCAGCTCTATCTTCGCCGCCCTCTGCATGTTGTTTCTCATCTCCTGCAGCGGCGCTCCTAAATCGACTACCTCGGGTGGTGGCGGCCCTACCGGTAATCCACAGGGCGGAGTCTCGGTCGTTTCGATCGTAGTGACCCCGCCCAGCACCTCCGTGAGCGTCAGCGCGACCCAACACTTCGTTGCCACCGGAAACTATTCGGACGGCTCCACGAAAGATTTGACCTCGACCGCGCAGTGGAAATCCTCGAACACCGCCGTGGCCACCATCGACGCCACCGGGACGGCCAACGGCGTCTCCGCAGGCACCAGCACCATCACCGCCACTGCTTCCAACATCCAGGGCAACGCCACCCTCACGGTGAATAACGCCAGCGCGAATCTGAACACCATCACCATCACGCCCCAGCTCACTTCGGTTCCCATATCCACGACGGTCCAGTTTTCCGCGACCGGTACCTATGGCGATGGCAGCACGCGCGATCTCTCCTCATTGGTTACCTGGAGCTCTTCGTCTCCCACCGTGGCAACCGTGGACATCAACGGCTTGTTCACCGCCCTCGCAGCCGGCACCACCACCATTACTGCCACTCTCGGCGGCGTCACCCAAACCTTTACCGTCACGATTACCACCCCGACTATCACCGACATTTTCGTCAGCCCGGACGGTTTGACCGAACCCATCGGCGTCAGCCAGCAATACACCGCCACCGCCGACTACAGCGACGGAACCAGCGCGGACTTGAGCAGCGGCATCACCTGGACCTCTTCCGCGCCGGCTATCGCGACCGTCGACAGCAACGGCGTGGTCACCACCGTGGGTCCCGGCGACGTCACCATTTCCGCCACCTACGGCGCGTTCTCGGACTCTTCCACGCTGACGGTTGTTCCCGCGCACCTGCAATCCATCACGGTAACGCCCGCAACTCCGAAGCTCGCGGTAAGCACCCAATTGCAATTTACCGCCACCGGAAACTTTGACGACGGCAGCACCCAGCCGCTCACCTCGCTCACTTGGTCTTCCTCCAACCCGACCTTAATGTCCGTTGACGTAAACGGCGTTGCCACCGGCGTCAGCGCCGGCTCGGCCATCATCACCGCCACTTCCGGCTCCATCAGCGGCACTACCAATGTGACCATCACCAGCGCCACGGTCACCTCCATTGCCGTAACTCCCGCCGCTTCCTCCATGCCCATCGGCGCGTTGGAACAGTTCACCGCCACGGCGACATTGAGCGACAACACTACGCAGGACGTTTCCCTCTTCGCCCTCTGGAGTTCCTCCAAGGCCGCGACTGCGACGATCACGAATCATGGCTTGGCCACCAGCGTGGCCAACGGCTCCACCACCATCACTGCAACCTTGGGCGCGGTCAGCGGCTCAACCACCTTGAGTGTAACCACCGCCACGCTCACGTCCATCACCGTCAATCCTTCGCCCGCCCATATTTCCACGCACACCTATATCCGCTTCACCGCCGTCGGACACTACAGCGATGGCAGCGTGGTGAACAATCTGGTGGGCGTTTCCTGGAAATCGTCAAAGCCACAGTTCGCTTCCATCCGCGGAACCGGCATTGCCCGCGGCAAAAAAGTTGGAACCGTGACCATCAAAGCATCGTTCGCCGGCCTCACCGGTACCGGAACGCTGGTCGTCGGGAACGGCACGCTGGTCTCCACCGCCATCGCGCCGGTCAACCCCACAATTGCCACCGGCGGCACGCAACAGTTCACTGTCACCGGTACCTTCAGCGACTCCACCGCCCAGGATCTGACGCTCAACTCCCATTGGAGTTCGACATCCGCCACCACCGCCACCATAGCCAACAATCCGGGTGTCGCCGGTTTGGCCAGCTCCCATGCCTCCGGCGTAACGACCATCGGCGCCAACACCCGCGGGATCCAGTCCTCCACCTCGCTGACCGTGAACTAGCAGCGGACAGCATTCCTTTCACTCGTGCGTGCGCGATAAATCGCGCACGCATATTTTTTTGTACCAATAAAATTTCTGGATGAAATGTTCGTTACTTCGCTTCTAACCTAGCCTGCTGCCCCATTACGCTTCCGTGCCAAACTCCCAGCTTTCACGAGGCTCGCGATTGCAACCCGGAGTAGCATCGATACGGGCCTTCCATCAGGGAGACGATTCGATGCAACCGGAACGACGACGCGAAACCAGATACCCATTCATCGCGATGGCCGAAATCGTGGATGAAAAAGAAAACGCTCGCACCTCATCCAAGA
>DATCOK010000208.1:0-5166 GCA_036564765.1 Candidatus Acidiferrum sp.
TGGCGTTCGTTTTTTTTCTTGTAGTGGGTTGCCCGCTGGTGGCTGCGGGAATACTGCTGTTCCTTCATTCGCTCGTTTCGCATCCCGCCTAGGCACTTTGTGGTGTAGCGAAATCCGCACATTTACAGCGGCATTCAGAAGCCTCTGCTCTTCCCATCTTCTCTGCGCCTGTGTGAAAATGTTGGTGAGAGGATGGTGAGTGATGCCTGAATTTGTCATTGAACGCGAGATTCCCAACGTGGGGAATTTGACGGAGAGCGAATTGCGCGCGATTGCGCAAAAGTCGGTGGGCGTGCTCAAAGCCATGGGGCCGGAGATTCAGTGGCTGCACAGCTACGTGACGGGAAACAAGATTTACTGCGTGTATCTGGCGCCGGACGAAGCGACGATTCAGGAGCATGCGCGGCGGGGAGGGTTTCCTGCGAACCGCATCTCGGCGGTGCGGAAGCTGATCGATCCTTCGACTGCGGAGTGAAATCGCTTTAGCGTTGTTTGATTGGGCCCAACAAGTTTCACTCCAACAAATTTCACCACAACAAATTAGGCTTCGGCGAATGCGTCCTGAATCGCACGCTCGGGCGGTTTAGTCCAGCCCTCCATCCAGGCGGCCGCTGCAGTGGCCGGCGGTACCGCTTGGCGCGCCAACTCCAGAGTCTTTTCGAGGCGGTCCTGTTCCGCGGGGCTTAAAGGCGCGCTGAGAACGCGGCGCATGGCGGCCGCGGCGCCGGCCAGGCGTAATGCGCGCTGCGGTTTAGACTGCATGGCTGCGGAACAGGCCAGGCAATCGAGCAAGCGGGCCACTCCGCGCTTCTGGCCCAATTCCTGAAAGAGTTTCAAGCTTTCGGAGTAACGAGCCAGGGCGGTTTGGTAGTTGCCGCGATCGCGCGCGAGATTCCCTAGGTCGACCAGGCAGCCAGCGGTTCCCCATTTATCGCCGAGTTCGTGAAAGATGCCGAGAGACTGTTCGTACAGAGCGCGGGCGTTTTTTTCATCGCCCAGTTCGTGAGCCATGTCGCCCTGATAGTTAAGCGACCACGCCATCCCCGCGGTGTCTCCCAACTGGCGAAAAATGCCGAGGCTTTCTTCATAGAGGGAACGCGCAAAATCAAAATTTCCTTGCTGCTTCACGACGATTGCGAGGTTGCTTAGAGAGCGGGCTACAACGGTGAGGTCGCCCAGTTCGCGCCACACGGCCAGGCTTTCGTCGAATAGCGCGCGAGCGGCGTCGAGCTGGTGAAGGTCGCGGGCGCCCACAGCCAGAGCATTCAGCGCGATGCCGATGCTGCGTTTGTCATCCAGTTCACGCGCGATGGCCAAACTCTCGCCAATGAGAGCAGCGGCACTGGCCGCGTCGCCTTGCTGCCCGGCCAGCACACCGGCGGCGAAGAGCGCGCGCACGCGCGTACTGTTGCGCGCGGCGTTGGGCAGCTGCAAAAGTTTACCGAGCCGGTCGCGGGCCTCCACCAGATGCTCGCGCATATCCCAGAATTGAAAAAGTGCGGCGCCGAGGCGCAAGCCCCATTCGGCATTGCCGCTGCGAGTCAGCCAGTCGAGAGCGGAGCGAAAATTGTTGTGATCCAGTTCGAGGGCCGCGGCCCATTCCGTTTGCGCAGCTTGCGCGACCTGTTGGGCAGATTCTTCCGCGAGCACCAGGAAATAGGCGGCGTGGGCGCGACGCGTGGCGGCTTCTTCGCCGCTGGCAGCCAACCGCTCCAAGCCGTATTCGCGCACCGTATCGAGCAGCGCGAAGCGGGAATCGCCATTGGGGCTTTCGATTTGTTGCACCAGGCTTTTGTTGACCAGCGACTCCATGCCGTCAAGGACGTCGACTTCGAGGTCTTGCTTGGTGTTGCAGACGGCTTCAACGCCTTCGAGGGTGCAGCCGCCGACAAAGACGGAGACGCGGCGGAACAGGGCCTGCTCCGCTTCGTTCAAGAGATTGAAGCTCCAGTCTATCGCGCCGCGCAGGGTCTGTTGCCGCAGCGGCAAATCTTTGGCTCCGCCAGTGAGCAGTTGCAGAGAGCTTTCAAGGCGGGTCTGCATGGCGGAAAGCGAAAGTAATTTGATGCGCGCGGCAGCCAACTCAATCGCGAGCGGCAGCCCGTCCAAGCGGATGCAGATATTCGCGACGGTCTGGGCGTTTTCTTCCGTGAGCGCAAAATTGGGCTTAATGGCCGCGGCGCGCTGCACGAACAGCGCGACGGCGGAATTTTTGGCGAGGTCCGCGAGCGAAGCGTTGGCCTGCGGGTCCGGAAGTGCCAGCGAAGGAACGGGGAATTCGTGTTCGCCGTAGATATGCAGGGTGGCGCGGCTGGTGACTAAAACTTTTAGTTTTGGCGCGATGGAAATCAGGTCCGCAACGGCGGGGGCGGCGGCCAGCATGTGCTCGAAATTGTCGAAAAAAACGAGCAGGTTGCTGCGGAGGTCGTGGAGATATTCTTTGAGCCCGCGGATGGTCACTTGGCGCGCGTGGTCTCTTACGCCGAGGGCTTGCGCGATGATGGAAGGTATGAGCGAAGCGTCGCTCACTTCGGCCAAGGGAATGAAGTGAACTCCGCCTGGAAAATTGGACGCGGTTTCGCCGGCTGCTTGCAGGCCTAGACGAGTTTTGCCGATTCCGCCGGGACCGGTTAGGGTTACCAGGCGAACGTCGTCGCGGAGCAGCAGTTCTTTCACGGCGGCGACTTCGCGTTCGCGGCCTACGAACGCGGTGCGCTGCAGGGGGAGGCTGCTCGATTGCGGCACAGGATGCCGGGAAGGGGCGTCCGACAGGTGTTCTCGGATGGTAGCGAGTTCGCGGGCCAGTTCGCGGGTCGATTCGTATCGGTCCTTGGGATTTTTTGAGAGACAACGTTCGATCAGCCAGCAGAGCGGCGCGGGCGCCTGGGAGTTTAAGGATTCGACGGGTTGCGGGTCGTCGCGCAGAATGGCCGCAAGGGCTTCGGCGCCGCTGCTCCGTGGAAAGGTGCGCTTCCCAGTGACCATTTCGTAGAGTATGGAGCCGAAGGAAAAATGATCGGAGCGAAAATCGACCGGAAGGCCGCTGGCCTGCTCCGGGGACATGTATTCGATGGTGCCCAGAATCATTCCGGCGGAGGTTTGGGTGCCGGCGGCGGTGTCGCCTTCGAGCGATCCGCGCGAATCGGTGATAGTCAATTTGGCGAGGCCGAAATCCAAAATTTTAGCGAAGCCGTCGCGCGAGATCATCACGTTGTCGGGCTTGAGGTCGCGGTGGACGATCCCGGCTTCGTGGGCTTTGGCCAAGCCATCGGCGATTTGCGCGGCGATGGGGATGGCTCTCTGGAGCGGGATAGCCCCGTTTTTGAGCATGCCGCGCAACAGTTCGCCTTCGACTAGCTCCATGGCGATGTAGTGCGTAGAATCGACTTCGCCGAACTCGAAAATGGTGACAATGTTGGGATGATTGAGAGCCGAGGCGGAACAGGCTTCGCGTTCGAAGCGTTGTAAATTTTGCGGGTTGGCGGAAAGTTTGCCGGAAAGAATTTTGATGGCGAGTTCGCGGCCGAGCCGGGTATCGCGCGCGCGGTAGACTTCGCCCATGCCGCCGGCACCGAGCGGCGCGAGAATTTCGTAGCGGCCGAAGCGGCTCCCGGAGGTCAGGCCGGGGGATTGTTCTCGAGAGGGCGCCGCGGCGTGTGGCGTTGAGACGTGCTCGTCCATCGAAGCTCCGGCATCAGATAGATGCGCGTGTCAGCGTCTATTGGCGCAAGGATAGCAAATTTTGGGAGGGGTCATGGATATTCGATCGCTGCAGAAGCCGCTGAAGGAACAGTACCGCCAGGACCCCAAGTCCTCGCGGATCACATTGACGGCTAAGGGTTCGGAGACCTCCACGCCGATGTCGTGCTCGGTGGATATTGGCCGCACAATTTACGAGGCCGAAGCGCACAAAGGCGTTGGCGGGACGGGAGGAGCGGCATGCTCGGGCGATCTACTGCTGGGGGCGTTGGCGGCGTGCGCGCAGATTACCTGTCAGTTGGTGGCTACCGCGATGAATATTCCCACGCAACATATCGGTGTGACGGTGACTGGAGATATGGATCTGCAGGGCACGCTGGGTGTTTCCAAGGAGGTGCCCGTGGGATTTGAGGAGATTCGCATGCGATTCGAACTGGATGCACCGCAAGCTACGCCGGAGCAGTTGCGGGCGCTGCAGGAAAAAACGGAGCAGTATTGCGTGGTGATGCAGACTCTGTTGAAGCCGCCAAAAATTCAGTCCGAGTGGAAGCGGGCGTAAGGGAGTCTGGGGTTCCGCATTGTGCGGCGAGTCCTCACCTGGGCACGCGCGGCGGCAGGTGCGTCGCGGTCATTACGACCCACACCAGCGGCACCAGCGCAACCAGAAGAATCAATCCCATGACGGGCTTGCTCCAGGGGTGGGCAAAGTTCAGGGTGTAACCAATACCGCGACGCTTTGGAACGAGCAGCGCCGGATCCCTGATGTTGGAATAAAACGAGCCGTTCCACTGGTCGTCCGGGGGTCTTTGTCCCTTGGGAGTCAGCCCGAAAAGAATCAACGTAAAACCCAACAGAAAAACGACCGGTCCCACTACAAACCACATGGAAAACGGCAGACCTGCCGGCATGGGCACCTCAGCGCCGATATTCTAGTACCAAAACCGAGTTTCCATGTTGAACGCCACGGCGAGTCTTGTTGTTCCGATGAATGCGACGGATCTGATCAGATTTCTCAGCACAGGTTCGCTCTGTTTGCTTGACGGGTTTGCTAACGGGCGGGTAGTGTATTTGATAATTGGTAGCCTGCGACGGATCTTCTGCGAGGGGAAGCCGCGAGCATTCGGGGAGTGCGCTCGTGCATCGCAACAATATTGAGGAGACTTTCATGACTGCATGTATCCGCAAACTGGCCGCAGTGTGTCTATTCGCCGTGGCCGCACTCTTGGTCCTGAACGCACTATCCGGCAACGCAGAGGCACAGACCTTTCGCGGAACGATTCTTGGCACGGTGACGGATACCTCTGGTCTGACCATTTCCGGGGCCAACGTCAGCGTTAGAAATAATGATACGGGGCTGACACGCACGGCGACTACCGGCGATGACGGAAGTTATAGCGCGCCGGAACTGCCAATCGGGAATTACAGTGTGAGCGTGGAAAAATCCGGCTTTAAGTTGGGGGTTGTGAA
>DATCOK010000209.1:0-2203 GCA_036564765.1 Candidatus Acidiferrum sp.
GTGTGCTGCAAGCCCATGGCGATGCTCGCCGCGGTGTACCACAGCAGTGAAAACGTGAAGACCGCGCGCCGGCCCCAGCGGTCCGCCACCGAGCCAAACACAATCGTGCCGATAAAAAGCCCCGCAAACGTCGCCGCCGCAAAGGCCGCCTGATCGCTAAGGCCAAACAAACCCTTCGCGCCGGCGCTAAAAATTCCGCTTGAGATCAAACCGGGACTTAAATACGCCGTCTGAAACAGGTCGTAAAATTCGAACGCCCCACCCAGCGACAGCAACACCACTAGCCGCCACACCGTCCACGACGAAGGCAATCGGTCGATGCGCGCGGTGATTTCCGCCGCCGATTTACTTGCAGCCACGTTTACCCCTCGCAAATCTCGGTAATCGCAACCCAACTCGCTGGAGCTTGCCATCCATCAAAAAATCCCCGCTGGGCCTTTCGCGAGCGTTCCCGCCGGCAACGCCACATTCAGTTGTTCTAGCTCTCCGGCCCGCAATTCGCCCAATCGCTGCACCGCCTCCAGAAAGCGCGCGCATTCTTCAACGGCCAGCAGTCCTTCCGTCAGCACGCGAAATTTTCGGACGTAATCCCCGCGCGTAAATGGCCGCGCACCCAGCGGGTGCGCATTTGCCACGTCCAATTGATCCTCCAACCGCGAGCCATCTCTAAAAAATATCTCGACGCGTCCGCCAAACGCTTTCTCCGCCGGATCGTTCGAGTGGTAGCGCCGCGTCCACTCGGCCTCTTCCCGTGTCTCGATGCTGCGCCACAGGCGCACTGTCTCCGGTCTGCTCGCGCGTTCGCGCGTGTAACTCTCCACGTGATGCCAGCGCCCATCCTCCAGCGCCACCGCAAAGATGTACATGATGGAGTGATCCAGGGTTTCGCGGCTGGCCTGCGGGTCGAATTTCTGTGGATCGTTCGAACCCGTGCCGATCACGTGATGAGTGTGGTGGCTAGTGTGAATCACGATCGATCCGATCTGAGAAATATCCGGGATTCTCTCCCGCATGCGAAACGCCAGGTCAATCAGCGCCTGGGCCTGATACTCCGCGCTGTGCTCTTTCGTAAAACTTTCCAGAATTGCGCGTTTCTCTTCGCCGCGCTCCGGCAGCGGCACGGCGTATTCCGCGTCCGGCCCATCCAGCATCCACGCCATCACGCTGTCTTCGCCTTCATAAATCGGGCTTGGCGCTCCTTCACCGCGCATCGCGCGGTCCACCGCCTCGACCGCTAATTTTCCCGCGTGTGCCGGAGCAAACGCCTTCCAGCTGCTGATCTCGCCCTTGCGCGATTGCCGCGTGGTAAAACTGACGTGCACCGCCTGCTGAATCGCCTGGAATATTATCTCCACCGGCAATTCCAGCATGGCCCCGATCCCCGCCGCCTGCGCCGGGCACAAATGCGCGATGTGATCGATCCTGTGCTTATGCAGGCCGATAGCCTTCACCAGGTTGATCTGAATCTCGTAAGCCGCCGCCACTCCCGCGATAAAATTCTTAGCCGGCACCTTCATCGCCTGCGCCACAGCCAGGATTGGCGGGATCGTGTCGCCCGGATGCGCATAATCCGCGGCCAGAAACGTGTCGTGCATATCCAATTCGCGCACCGCCGTTCCGTTCGCCCACGCCGCCCATTCCGGGCTGAAGCGTTCCCGCGCGTCCACGCCAAAAATGCAGGCTCCGCCATGGCGCCGATGACTCAGCGCCATATCCCGCGCGGAAACCACTGCGCGGCGCTGTATCGCCGCAATCGCCACCGCCGCATTGTCGATCACGCGGTTGACGATCATCTCGCGTACCTCCGCCCCTATCGCCGCCGCGTCGTGCGCCACTTCCGCAAGTTTCCAGGCCAGTTGTTCCGGCCGCGGCAGCAAATCATCCGAACGATGCACACGCACGCGATGAACTTTCATCCTAGAAGGATCCGTCCTTCATCGCGTGCAACTTGGTTGGAAAATAATTTGCTGCGCTCAGGGTGCGCGCGCCGAAAGAAAATCATTTCTCGCCCGCGTACTTGCGTTCCAGCCCGTCAAAGTAAGGCTTCTTCACTAGCCGCTGCCGCTCCACAAAGTCTGCCACTAGCTCGCTCTGCTCATGCATTCGTCCGGTATCGCGCAGTTCTTTCAGCGCCGCCTGCATGCCCGCGATCGCCCCTTGCAGCGCCACATTCGCGTACAATACCAGCGCAAATCCCATCGCC
>DATCOK010000210.1:0-3177 GCA_036564765.1 Candidatus Acidiferrum sp.
CTACAGCGTGGTGCACAGCTTGATCTTCGATCCCGCCACGCGCCGCGTCACCGGCGTCAATGTCATCGACGGGCAAAGCAAGCAAGCCCTCGAATTCCACAGCCGCATTCTCTTTCTCAACGCTTCCGCGCTGGAGTCCACGCGCATTCTTCTCAACTCCACTTCCGCCGAATTTCCCAACGGTCTCGGCAACACCAGCGGCGAGCTCGGCCACAATCTGATGGACCATGTCATGGGCGGCGGCGCCGAGGGCGTCATTCCCGGTAACGAGGACAAAGACGAATTCGGCAATCGCCCCAATGGCATCTACGTCCCGCGCTTCCGCAATATCAAAACCAAGGAACCATTTCTGCGCGGCTACGGCTACCAGGGCGGCGCCTATCGCGAAGGCTGGGGACGCGGCGTCGACTCACCCGGCTTCGGTGCCGACTTCAAAAAATCGCTGCGCAAGCCCGGCGCCTGGCGTTTTTCCTTCTACGGTTTCGGCGAATGTCTGCCAAACCGCGATAATTACATTGAAATCAATAAGGAAGAAAAAGACGCCTGGGGTATTCCCGCGCTGAAAATCCATTGCGCCTTCGGTGAAAACGAAAAAGCCATTCTCAAGGACATGGCCATCCAGGCCTCTGAGATGCTCACCGCCGCCGGCGCCCACGAAATTCATCCTTTCATTGAGAACAACGCTCCCGGCCTCACCATTCACGAAATGGGCACCGCGCGCATGGGCAAGGATCCCAAAACTTCCGTGCTCAACGAACACAACCAGGCCCACGACGTTAAAAATCTTTTCCTCACCGATGGCGCCTGCATGGTCTCGTCCGCCTGCGTGAATCCTTCGCTCACCTACATGGCGCTCACCGCGCGCGCCTGCGACTTCGCCGTTTCGCAAATGAAAAAGAACGAACTCTAAGACCCACACAGGAGCCGCTCTCCCGCATGTCTCAAGTACTTCGCTCTCCCAAATCCTACGATGTGTGCATCGTGGGCTCTGGCGCCGGTGGCGGCATGGCCGCCAAAATTCTCACCGAAGGCGGCCTCAACGTCGTCCTGCTGGAAGCCGGCCCCAACGTAAATCCCGAAAAAGATTTCAAAATGTTGATGTGGCCTTACGAACTTCCGCATCGTGGCGCCGGAGTGGGCGGGCGCGCCAGCGCAAATTTCAGCGAGTTCCTCGCTCCTAACGGCGCCTGGAATATCGACGGCGAGCCCTACACCTCCGCGCCTGGCGCAAACTTCCAGTGGTTTCGCTCGCGCATTGTCGGCGGCCGCACCAATCATTGGGGTCGCATCGCACTGCGCTTCGCGCCCATTGATTTCACCTCCGGTACCCGCGATGGCCTCGGCGACGATTGGCCCATCACCTATCAGGACATCGCGCCCTACTACGACAAAGTCGAATCCTACATCGGCGTCTTCGGCACCAAAGAAAATGTCTCCAGCGCTCCCGACGGCGTTTTTCTTCCGCCTCCCAAGCCGCGCTGCACCGAACTCTTAATCAAAAAAGCCTGCGATAAGCTCAACATCATCTGCATTCCCGCGCGCCTGGCCGTCCTTACCCGTTCCATCAATGGCCGCGCTCCTTGTCATTACTGCGGCCAGTGCGGCCGCGGCTGCATCACCGGTTCAAATTTCAGCTCGAGCCAGGTTCTTCTTCCTCCCGCGTTAAAGACCGGCCGCCTCACGCTCATCACCGGGGCCATGGCCCGCTCGGTGATCGTCGGCAAGGACGGAAAGGCCCAGGGCGTCTCCTACGTCGACAAGGCCACGCGCTCCGAGCAGCGCGTCAACGCCCGCGCGGTGGTGCTCGCCGCCAGCGCTTGCGAATCCGCGCGCCTCCTGCTCAACTCGCGCTCCGCATCTTTCCCCGACGGCCTCGCCAATTCTTCCGGCACCGTCGGCAAATACCTCACCGATTCCGTCGGAAGCGACGGCTGGGGCCACATTCCCGCGCTCGAAAAAATGCCGCCGCACAATCACGACGGCGTCGGTGGCATGCATCTGTACATCCCCTGGTGGAAGTTCGACCGTAAGAATGATTTTCCTCGGGGCTATCACATCGAAATGTACGGCGGCCGCGACATGCCCGGGGTCGGCATGTTCGACGAACTCTGCCACGACGAAGAAGGCTACGGCGCTACGTTGAAAACCCGCGCCCGCCAGGTCTACGGCACCACCGTCGGGTTCGCCGGACGCGGCGAAATGCTTCCCAATCCGCATACCTATTGTGAAATCGACCCCGACGTCGTGGATCAGTGGGGCATTCCCGTTTTACGTTTTCATTTCCGCTGGTCGGAATACGAACTGCGCCAGGCCGCCGACATGCAGCAAACCTTTCGCTCCATCATCGAAGCGATGGGCGGCGTTTACAAAACAAAGACTGCCATCGACGGCCAGTATCCCTTCGGCATTCTTGAGGGCGGCAAGATCATTCACGAAGTCGGCACCGCGCGCATGGGCGCTGATCCCAAAACATCCGTTCTCAATGGCTATTGCCAGACCCACGACGTAAAAAATCTTTTCGTTACTGACGGCGCCTCGCTGGTCACCAATCCCGATAAGAATCCCACGCTCACCATCATGGCGCTTTCCTGGCGCGCTTCCGAATATCTTCTCGACGAAGCCAAGAAAGGAAATATCTGACATGAGCGCGGGCATCAGCAGGCGCGACATCCTCAAGACTCTGGCCATCACCGCCGCCGGCGGCTCCGTGCTGCAGGTCATCCCCGCGCAAGCCGCCGAATTCGCTCACCAGGCTGTGCGCAAGGAAAAAGCCGCGGCCTCCGGAAAGTACGCGCCAAAATATTTCACCCCGCATCAGTACGAAACCATCAGTTCACTCTGCGAAACCATCCTCCCCAAGGATGAAAAATCCGACGGCGCTCTGGAGGCCGGCGCGCCGGAATTTATCGACCTGCTCACCAGCGAAAACGAAGCCTACCAGCTCAAACTGGGCGGTGGCCTCCTTTGGCTCGATGGTTTCTGCACCGATCGCTACTCCGCCAACTATCTCGACTGCACAGCGGAGCAAAGAAAATCCGTGCTCGATCTCATCGCCTTCCGCAAAAACGCGAAAGCCGATCTAAGCCTCAGCCAGGGCGTGGCCTTCTTCGCCTTCGTCCGCAACCTGACCTGCGACGCCTTCTACACCAGCAAAATCGGCATCGCCGACCTCCAATA
>DATCOK010000211.1:0-1789 GCA_036564765.1 Candidatus Acidiferrum sp.
CCAGCGCCATGCCGCACTTCGGACAACTTCCCGGCTTGTCGCTTTCCACGCCATCGCACATCGGGCAGAAGTATTTCCCTTTGGGCACCGACGGAACGGCCGCCGCAGTCTCCGTGACGGTGTGCGGATGTTTGCACTGCATGATCAGTCGGCTTTCTTGACGGCGTGACTGAACCAATTAACCGCTCGAATGCGCCAGCCCGCAGCAGAATTGGTTAGCACCATCAGTTCGGCGCCAGCGCTATTCACCTCTCGGCCGTTGAAGGTGCCGGTGGCTCGATTGGTCGATGAAACCCAGGCAGCATTGCCTTCGATGTGAACGGCCAGAGTCGAATTCGTACTCGTCACCACGCGCGAAAATGCGATGTCTTCTGCTAGATGATGTTTCTCGTACTCGTCACGAGTTTCAGCGCCGCCGCTTTCTGGAATGACTGCGTCCGGCGCAAGCAATTCCATTGCTGCCTTGGCGTCACCGCGACGAAGCGCATCGTGAAATCCGTTCACTGCTGCGGTGATCGCTTCCGCGCCGGAAGGAACGGAGCCTGCACCAGCTGGCCTAACGACGAGCAAGACGAAGAGCACTGCGATAGAAAGTGTTTTGCAGATCATAAATTCAAGATGGTCAAGCAGTGGCTGGCAGTAATTCAACATGTTCGGCGCCTGTTCCCAACTCTTTCGCAAATCGACGCGCGCGCCAGAGGTAATAGAGCGCCGGAAAGACCACGAGCTCCATGATCACCGAGGTGACGACACCGCCGATCATTGGCGTGGCGATGCGTTTCATGACATCTGCGCCTGCGCCGTGGCTCCACATGATCGGCAACAAACCCCCAATGATCACCGCGCCCGTCATGGCCTTCGGGCGAACGCGTTTGACGGCGCCGTGGTAAATGGCGTCCCGAAGGTCGGCAAGGCTGCGCATTTTCCGGTCTTTGATCCACTGCTCGTAGGCAAGGTCGAGGTAAAGGAGCATGACCACGCCGGTTTCTGCGCTGATGCCGGCCAGCGCGATGAGCCCAATCCAGACCGCCACGCTCAGGTTGTAGTGCAGCCAGTAAAGCATCCAGATGGAGCCCACGAGCGCGAACGGCACCGCCAGCAAGACGATCGCAGTTTTGATCGCGGATTTCGTGTTCAGATAGATGATCAAGACAATGATTAGCAGCGTGAGAGGCACGACAACCATGAGTCGCTGCTGTGCGCGCAGCATATATTCGTATTGGCCGCTCCAGAAAATGTTGTAACCGCTGGGCAGCTTCACGGCGCCGCGGGCAATCGCTTCGTTGAGCGCGCGCTGCGCCATCTGGACATAGGTGCCGATGTCGATGCCTTTCACGTCCACATAAATCCAGGCGTTCGGGATGGCATTTTCGCTCTTGATGCCCATCGGGGCGCGCACGGTTTTCACTTCGGCGAGCTGGCCGAGCGGTATTTGCGCGCCAGTCGGCGTGGGCACGATGATTTCGCGCAACGCTTCGAGGTTTTCGCGAAAATCGCGGTCGTAGCGCAGATTCACGGTATAGCGTTCGAGGCCTTCGACCGTGGTTGTTAGAGGCATTCCGCCGAGCGCGACTTCGAGCACTTCCTGCACGTCGCGGACGCGCAACCCGTAGCGTGAGATCTCGTCGCGGTTGATGTTAAACTCGATATAGTTGCCACCCATCACGCGCTCAGCGAAGACGCTCGATGTATTGGGCACCTGGCGGATCACGGCTTCTACTTCCGACGCGACGCGTTCCAGTTCGGCGAGGTTCGCGCCTGCGACTTTGATGCCAACGGGCGTCTTGAT
>DATCOK010000212.1:0-5654 GCA_036564765.1 Candidatus Acidiferrum sp.
GTGCCCGAGCGCGACTCCACAATGTGTTCGTCGTTCATCTTTCGACCTCCTTGTCACCCAAGTTGCGCCGCTGGTCTCGCTTGATGTTTAATTTGCATCACGGCGTCGTCTGACGCCAACGGTTTCAGACCGGCGAGAGAGCAATGAGTTAATTGGGAGTATAACTCGGGGGAGTACTATCAGTACGGCTTGATTCATTACTTTTTTGCACTCAGCAGTCGCTTCAGCGTTCTTGGGTGCTGCGCGGCGCAATGCCCATGTTTGCCAAATCTTCTGCAAGTTGCTCCGCGGACTGGAAGACCACCGCGTCCATCCCCAACTGCCGCGCCGCCTCCACATAATCTGGGATGTCATCGATGTACAAGGCGTTGTCCGCGGCCACCTTGCAGGCGCGTAGCGCTTCCCGGAAGATCAACGGCGAAGGCTTACTGGCTCCCACCGCGCAGGAATAAATGCGCCTGGGGAAAAAGCGAAAAAAGTCGAAGCGCCGCTCCAGTTCCGCCACGTGAATTGGATCGGTGTTGGACAACACCGCGGTGGAATAATTCTTCGACAAATATTCGAGCAGCGCATTGTCGACCAGCGGCGTGGGGTCCAGCACGCTGTTCCAGATTTCGCAGAACTCTTCAAAAGGAAGATTTACGCCCAGGCGGCGGCAGATGTGCAGTTGCCAGTCGCGAGGGGCCATGCGGCCTTCCTGCCAGTCGCGCCAGCGCGGATCGTGTTCGATGGCCGACCAGGTCTCTTCCGGAGAAAGCGAAATGGTGCGCGCGAAGCCGCCCATGCCTCCCGCAATGTCCAGACGCACCAGCACGCGCCCAATGTCAAAAATAACCGCCCGAATTTTCCCCGCCACGTTTCCGTCCTAGGCTTTTTCTTCCGCGGCCGCAACTTTCACGCCCGGTGCCGCGCTCTTCATCTTTCTACGCTCGCGCCAGATGCTGATGATGGCGGGCAGTAGCGAAACAAAAATTACCACCAGGATGACGTAGTGGATTTTCTGGCCAACGTTGGGAATCGACCGCCCCAGCAAATAGCCGCCGAGGATCATGCTGCCCACCCACAGAATCCCGCCAAAAATATCGTAGCCGAGATAACGCGAATAGGGCATACCTGCGGCGCCCGCCACCGGAGGGCAGAACGTACGGACAATGGGCACGAAACGCGCCAGGATTACCGTTTTGCCGCCGTATTTTTCGTAAAACGCCCGCGCGCGTTCCAGGTGGCTGCGACGGAAGAAAAACGACTCCTCGCGTTTGTACAGGGAGGCGCCCATGCCACGCCCGATCCAGTAACCCAACTGATCGCCCACGATCGCGCAGAGCATCACCGGAATCAGCAACCAGCGCAGCGGAATGGTGCCGGCCGCGGCGAAGACGCCCGCGGTCACTAGAAGAGAATCACCGGGAAGGAAAAAACCGACGAACAATCCGGTCTCGACGAAAACAACGATACAAACCAGCAGCGGACCGCCGGCGCGAACTAATCCTTCGACGTCGTAGAGAGAGTGGAGAAGATGGCGGATCGATTCGAGCACCGAAGGTTGTTCCTCGCAGAGAAATTAGCTACCGGCGCCAGCACCATCGCGCGCGCTCGAATGCCCACGAAAGCATCCATGCCAATACGGTAGCAGAACAACCCGGGGTTCTCTCCACATTCCTGCCACAACACCGCCCAGGCGGCAATAACCGCCATCAACGCGCCATAACGCATCATGAGCTCATGGCCTCCGTGAGAAAGTGCAAACCTTTATCGGCAAATTCCGGCGGCGGTGCCGGAGCCAGTCCCGGCTCGCTCGCAGTATCTTCCGCGAGCAAACGTAGGATGCGCGGCAACGCGCAGCGCGCCGCGACCCGGCCGGCTTCGATGGCTTCGTCGGCGCGGTGAAAATCGTCCCAGGAGATAGAGTGCACGTCCGGGCGGATGACCAGGTCGGCGTGGCGTTCCCACAATTCCAGTTGATGCTTCTGCGCCGCGGCCACCGCCCGGCTGACCACCTGGAAAATATTGTTGGGCTTTCCCTTATGCCCGTCGTGCACGCCGACGGAAACGCCGACCACGTAGCGCGCGCCAATTTCTCGCGCAGCCTGGGTCGGCACCGGGGCGGTCAAACCGCCATCGACCAGCCAGCGCGTGCCAATCTCCACCGGCTCAAAAATCCCGGGGAAGGCGCAACTGGCGCGAATCGGATCGATCAGGTGGCCTTCGGTGAAGGACACCGGCTCGCCAGTGTTTAAGTTCGTGGCCACCACCGCCATGGGAATGCGCAGATCCTCGAAGCGGCGGACCTCGAAGACATTTTCAATCAAATCCGCCAGGCGGTGATTGCTGGTCAAGCCCAACCGCGAAACGCGCCACCGCGCGATATCGCGAAAACGCAGCGTGCGGCAGGTAGCCATCATGCGCGCGAGCGGCGCTCCGCTGGCGTAAGCCGCCCCCAAGATGCTGCCCACGCTGGTGCCGGCGATGTGCGAAATGGCGATGTGGTTTTCTTCGAAGACTTGCAGCACGCCGAGGTGCGCGAAGCCGCGTGCGAATCCTCCGCCCAGCGCTAACGCTACGCCGGGTCGCACCGCACGGCCCGCCGGCTGGGTGAGCGCCACGCGCTCGTGCAGCAGGCTTTTTACCGAGAGATATTCGTGCGGTGCCATAGCTTGCAGAATGCCTGCAGGCCGCTCCCCGACCAATGGGCTAGTGGTCCCGCGCGGACAGTACCGACGTACTCAGGTCTCCGCGCACTACGCATTTTCCTTAGAATTCTCTCTTTTTTGGCTGGCAGTACTTTCTTACTACGCGCTTGTCCCAGCTGTACCATTGGCGCTTTTTCTTCCGTGCGCGATTCTCTCTTACGTCAGGCAGCACTGAGGGAGATGCATGAAGAGCGCATTCAAAACGTGGGTGGGTCAAGCGGTGGTGCTGCAAGTCGCGGTCGGAGATATCAAGGTTCCGCTGCGCGGCAAGTTGTTGCAGGACGGCAATGAAACGGTGCGCATGCGCATTGGCGAAGGCTGGGACGTCGACATTTATAAGGAAATGATCATGGCCGTCGAACAAGACGCCATGGTGTTATTACCGGCGTAAAGGGGGAACGATGAGAAGCAACGTGCTGGAGCGGGAAGAGATTCAAGTAGCGCCTCAGGTGGCGCTGAAATTCGTGACCGCACGTCGCGCGGCGGTGCTGCTTGGAATTTCCGAAACGGAATTGCGGCGCATCTCGCAGGACGCCGGATTCGGACATACCGAAGTGGCCGGCGATCAGCGCGAAACGTTTTTTACCTACGAAGAGCTGCGCAAGATTTGCGTTCTCTCCGTGAACCGCGTGAACTAAGCGGCGGTTGCGCCGGCGCTCGCACGGCGGCGTTACACAAGCTATGCCGCACAGCGGTCGGAACCAGTTTATTGATCTTCATTGCGCAGTCGCCCTCCAGCCCCGGGGTCGCTCCCCCCAGACCGACCCGGGGCTCTCCTCCCTCTAGCAGGCAAAACTTTTCGACGAGTTCCCTCTCAGGAAGCCGGAGCGGGAGCTCCGGCGAAGGTGGTTCTTGCGGCGCGGCATTTCGTTGAAGCTGTGGCGCTCCAGCTATGTTCGTTGCGCGCCGAACTATTCGGCAAAGTTCGGATGTTTTTCGAGGAATTGAAACTGTGCGCGCCGATCGTCGGGCACGGCGTTCGGTTTGGCGGCGAGGTGCATCACCTGGAAGCCGCTCTTGTCGTCGTACTTCGGCCATTCCGCCAGGCCCGAGCCATTCGGATTACCGTGCTTTGCGAAATTCGTCCAGTACTCGCTGATTTGCTCCGAGGTCTTGTAGTCTTCCGGGCGCCATGAGATTTTTTTGGAATCGAGCGTGCCGAAGACAAATTCAATCTCCGCCGAATGGTACGCGAATACCCCGACATTCGGGCCGTCGCTGCCGTCGCCGCCGGGCGGCGCTTGGTCAAACTGGTAGCGATACACGGGGGCTGCCCCGCTCTCGCGCTGCATCTCGATCCAGCGCCACGTGCCGTAAGCGATGAATTGGGCGCCGCTTAAAAATCCCGCTGAATCTTTCATGCGCTCGTCGGTGTCGTACGGAAACAATTTTGCAGCTTCCGGCGCGGCCTCCCCAAAGTTGCGCCGCAGTCCGGCTTGGTAATTTTCCTTGGTCGCATTTTCCTTGTCGAAAAATGCGTGGTAGTTTTCTTCGTCGCGGTTCCAGCCGGCCAGCAGCGGAATTTGTGCTTGCTGCCGCTTTTCGTAAATCTCGCTCACGCTCAACGGAAGAAAGTAGCCGTCAACGTTGGGCCCGAAGCGGTGGATATCCTGGCCCTTCAACACGGCGTTCAACAGGTCTTGGGCGGCTACCCCGCGCAATTCGCGTAGCGAGTGCATGCCCAGCTCTTGCCCAAAGATCGCATCGCGGTTTTCGCCCTCCGCCACCGCCTTCGTTTTCAAAGTTGCGCCAAAAGCAGCTCCGCTCTCCCCAATGGCTTTGTGAATCAAATCCTTTGCCAGTGGCGAGGCCATCTGCGCGCTCACGGAAAACGATCCCGCGGATTCGCCAAAAATAGTCACGTTCTGCGGATCGCCGCCGAAGGCCGCGATGTTGTCGTGCACCCACTGAATCGCCGCAGCCTGGTCTAGTAGTCCGTAATTTCCCGAAGCATGGTGCGGCGACTCCGCCGCCAATTCCGGATGCGAGTAAAATCCGAAAATGCCCAGCCGGTAATCCATACTGACGACCACCACGCCTCGGTGCGCGAGCCGTTCGCCATCCTGCCGCGGCTCCGAAGTAGCCCCCGCTTGAAAGCCGCCGCCGTAAATCCACACCATCACGGGCAGTTTTTTGTCGCCGTTCGTTTTGGGCGACCAGACATTCAGGTGTAGGCAATCTTCGCTGGGGCCCGCATCGCGAAAGACCATGTCGTCGTAAATCCGGCCTTGCATGCAGCGCGGACCGAACTCCGTGGCCTTGCGCACCCCTTGCCAGGCGGGCACCGGTTGCGGCTCCTTCCAGCGCAAATCGCCCACCGGCGGCGCGGCATACGGAACGCCCTTGAACGTGCGAACTTTCCCGTCGGCGCTCAAGCTTCCTTCCAGCACACCAGCCTTGGTGGCTACCCGCAACTCATCTTTGGGCGGGATTGCCGATGTGGTGATCGTCACGACGGCCGAAAGCGCGCCAAGTATAGCCAATCCCGTCAAAGCCGGCCGTAGCGCCTCAATAGTTGTTCCGCTATTCGTCCCCATGTTCGCGCTCCTCCCCTCCGCCATCATCCCACCGCCCATCCAATTGCCGCCCTGAATCGTATAGTTAAGTGAGCCGTCTAACCCCAAGAGTTTGGGAGTCCTTGACGTGCCGCAAGAAGGTAGCAGAAAATCTGCCGGTTGAGGCGCCAGCAGTAGGAGCGAAATGAAGCGCTTGCAAACAAAAACGCCAGACACCCAGCCGCCGGGTCCCGATCCTGCCTTCGCCGCCAATTGCTCAAGAATTCGATTTTCAAATGATGTTCATGAAACTTTTTGTGGCAACCGGACTCTCTTGGGGGTAAGGTATCCGGCAGTTTCGCCGAGCGTCATGGCGCCCCCCAGCCGTCGCGCCGCTCGAAGGTCGACCGAAATTACCGCCGGTGTGGGTCTGTCCCGGCGCAACGAGCTTCATGGCAGGTTTCCTGCC
>DATCOK010000213.1:0-5574 GCA_036564765.1 Candidatus Acidiferrum sp.
GTGTACTGCGTTGGGCGTTCGTAAACGTCGCGTAACGGAATTTCGAGGTGAAGTGATGACCAACGAACCCGGCAGCGGAATGATACATCTCAGCAGCCCCTACTCCGTGCCCGAAACGCTGCAGCGCCTCGAAGCCCTGCTCACCGCCAAAGGCCTAACCATTTTCTGCCGCGTCGATCACAGCGGCGAAGCCAAAAAAGCCGGCCTGAATATGAATCCCACAAAGCTGATTATCTTCGGTAGCCCCAAATCCGGCACTCCACTGATGCTCGCCGCTCCCACCTTGGCCATTGATCTCCCCCTCAAAGCCCTCGTCTGGCAGGACCCCGCCGGAAAAGTCTGGCTCTCCTACAACTCCCCTGAATATCTGCAAACCCGCCACGATATTCCCGCAGACCTCTGGAAAAATATCGCCGGCGCCGGCCCGTTGTTGGAACAAGTTGTGAAGTAAATTCAAATCGCAAGTCGCACAGTGCAGTCTCGCCACAGCGACCTGCAGCTCAGAACAATCGCGGCTGGCGTCGCGGCAAGTCCCGCCCAAAATATTCATACGCCCGCGCCGTAGCCACCCGCCCGCGCGGCGTCCGGTCGATCATCCCGATCTGCATCAGATACGGCTCGTAAATCTCCTCGATCGCATCCTCTTCTTCGCTCAACGCCGCCGCCAACGTCCCCACGCCCACCGGCCCACCGCCATATTTATCCAGCAGCGCCAGCATCAAGTTGCGGTCCACCTCATCCAGCCCCTGTTCATCCACTCCCAGCATCGCCAGCGCTTCCTGCGCCACCGCTTGCGTGATGCGCCCCGCCGCGCGCACCTCCGCGAAATCCCGCGCCCGCCGCAACAAACGATTCGCAATGCGCGGCGTCCCCCGACACCGCCGCGCGATCTCCTCCGCACCAGCATCCTCCATCTCAATATTCAAAATCTTCGCCGATCGCCGGATAATCACCAGCAAATCCGCCGGCTCATAAAAATCCAGCCGGTGCACAATCCCGAATCGCGAACGCAGCGGTGCGGTAATCAATCCCGCCCGCGTCGTGGCCCCGATCAACGTGAAGTGGCCCAGCTGAAATGGATGAATCCGCGCCCCCGGCCCCTGCCCGATAATCAGGTCCACGCGAAAATCTTCCATCGCCGGATACAACACTTCCTCCACCGCCGGCTGCAAGCGGTGAATCTCATCCAGAAAAAATACTTCCTTGGCCTCCAGCGAAGTCAGAATCGCCGTCAAATCCCCTTTGCGTTCCAGCAGTGGCCCCGCGCTGGTCTTGATCGGCACCTGCAGCTCGTTGGCAATAATCTGCGCCAGCGTGGTTTTCCCCAATCCCGGCGGCCCGTACAGCAGCACGTGATCGAGCGCCTCCCCGCGGCTCCGCGCCGCCTCAATCGCAATCTGAATATTTTCTTTCACCCGCCTCTGCCCGATATAGTCGTCAAGCCGCTTCGGCCGTACGCTCGCCTCAATGCGCGCATCTTCATCGAACGGCTGTGCCGATACAATTCGTTCCGCCGGTTTGCGTATCATGCGATTGGCCGTTCCGTCCGCCACGTTAGGTGGTCCTCGCCGCGCGTCCCTTGCTCTGGCTCAGCGCCTGCAGCGCCGCGCGCAGCAGTTTTTCAAAATTCGCGCCGCCCGCTTCCGTGCGCGCCTCTTCCACCGCTTTTTCCGCCACCCGCGCCTCGTATCCCAGGTTCACCAGCGCCGAAACCACATCCGCCTCTTCACCCGCCGGTGTACTCGCCGCCGGCCGTTCCACTTCCACCACCACCGCCTCCAGCTTGTCCTTCAACTCCACCACCATGCGCTCCGCCGTTTTTCTTCCCACGCCAGGTATTTTCGTCAATCGCCCCAGATCGCTCCCGCGAATCGCCGGCACCAACTCGTCCACGCTCATCCCCGACAAAATTTTCAACGCCAGGCTCGGCCCCACTCCCGAAGCCGACAGCAGCAGCTCAAACAAATGTTTCTCTCGCGACGACACAAATCCATACAGCGCCAGCGCGTCTTCCCGCACATGCGTATGAATCAGCAGCGTAACTTCGGTGTGCAATTCCCCCAGCACCGCAAACGTCGATAGCGGCACCAGCACCACGTACCCCACCCCGCCCACATCCACCAAAACCTGGTTCGGCCGCTTCTCCGCAAGCCTTCCGCGCAACTGGCCAATCATGGCCTCAAAGTATTGACGACCCCACCCACACTGTCAACGCACCGTCGCGCGCACGTTTCAGAATGAGGAAGAAACCTGTGCGCGAGCGCATGTGAAATGGAATCGAAAATAGACGTAGTTTGAACAGGCATCACGAGCTGAACCGTTTCACTGTCTGGAAAACGGTATAATTCTGCGGTCTGGTATGTCCAAAAAAACGCCCTGTTTTACGATAAGGCGACTATGAAATCTCGACGGTGTGCAGTTTTCGGGTTCGCGACCCTTGCAATCGTTGTCTTTTGTAGGCCCGCCACTGTCACAGCCAATATCTGCGTCGACAAGCGTCTGGATCCTCTCAAGCACTTTTGCGGAAGAGTCGTAGATTCAAGCGGCACGCCAATTCCTAACGTCACCCTATCACTTCTCAAGGGCGGAATTGAAGTGGCTACGAAAAACACTGATGCTCGGGGAGAATTTTCGTTCGACCAGCTTAAAATTGGAGAATACGAGTTCCGCGCATCGGCAATGGGATTCGGGAAGATCGGTCTTCCATTTGTAATTTTCAAACCAAACGCAAAATGCAGGCAAAAAGTCGAGATTCAACTAGCCTTTGGCGGTGAATGCGGTCACGTGCGATTGCTGAAGCAATAAGCAACCCAGAGGGCAAATCCCAATACCCTCAAGATTCAAGATGTAAGCCAATTTCGGGAAGAGACTTGTTACAAAGAGCGGATCTTTTGCTCTGTTTTCAGCGCCGCGTCCGATCCTTACGTACCGCCTCATCAATCAACGCGCCCAATTCGCTGCGCGTCAGCGACACATGCTCCCCTGCCGAATCCCCGCCATCGCTCGTGATCGGCAACTCCGCCCCGCCACCCGGCGGAGGCGCCACAAAATAACGCGACCGCGAAGCCATCAACTTGGCCACCTCGCGGCTGGACAGCAGCTGCGGCTCGCCGGCCGTTTCCGCCGCCAGCGTAATCTTCGCCGAATGCTCAATCGTCTCCATGCGGAAAAACGCCGTCAGCAAATCCGGCCCGCAGGTCACCGCCCCATGATTCGCCAGCAGCAGCGCGTCGTAATGCGGCACGAACGGCTCAATCGCCGCGCTCAATTCCGGCGTCCCCGGCGTGGCATAGCGCACCAACGGAATCTGCCCCAACCCGATAATCACTTCCGGCAAAAGCGCCTGGTCCAGCGCCCGCCCCGCGACCGCGAAGCCCGTCGCCGTCGGCGGATGCGCATGGCAAATGGCCTGCACGTCCGGCCGCATGCGGTAAAACAACAAATGCATTGCCACTTCCGACGACACCTTGCGCTTCCCCGAGAGATGCACGCCGTTTAGATCTGTAATCACCAGATCTTCCGGCGACAGCGTGCCCTTGTTCATGCACGTAGGCGTATTCAAGATGCGCCCGTCATCCAGCCGCACCGAAAGATTTCCCTCGCACGCCACGATGTACCCATGCTCGTACAGCCAGCGTCCCGCGACGCAAATTTCCTCTCGATGCTGCTGTTCGCTTTTTTCCGAGCCCGGAAGCAGTGCGTCCGATGCCATAGGTTAACCTTTCCTCTCGCTGTGTTCCGGGACGCGGGACAGCAATGGAGTATGTCGCGGACTTCTGAAACATCCGAAGCCGCCTCTTCGTAGGGACGCTCTGAAAAGGTGGGAAGAACCTAATACAACTCAGGCCAAGATGCTAGGCGTAAATTCCGCGAAGCTTGAGCGCGCTGGCCACCCGGTCAATCGCCAGCATATACGCCGCAATGCGGTTGTTTACCTTGTGCGCCTCCGCATAGCGCACCACTTCGTCAAAAGCGTGTTCCATCACGTCCAGCAGCCGCTCATTCACTTCACTCTCGCGCCAGAAAAATCCTTGCCGGTCCTGCACCCATTCGAAATAACTGACCGTCACGCCCCCGGCATTTCCCAGAATATCCGGCACGGTGAAAATTCCCTTGGAATCCACGATCGCATCCGCTTGCCAGGTGGTCGGCCCGTTGGCCCCTTCGCAAAGAATCTTGGCCTGCACCTTGTGCGCGTTTTCTTCCGTGATCTGATTTTCAATCGCCGCCGGAATAGCAATCTCGCACGGCTGGAACAGCACCTCGCGCGCGCTCATTTTCGTTCCGCCGCCCGGAAAGTCCTGCAGCGCCTTTTTCTGGATGTACACCCACTCGATCACTTTCGGCACGTCGAAGCCGTTTTCGTTGTACAGCCCGCCGCCAATGTCCGCGAGCCCCACAATTTTATACCCGGCCTTCTGCATCAGGTCCGCCGCCAGCGAACCCACATTTCCAAATCCCTGGATCACCACCCGGCAACCTTGCTTTCGAATTCCCGTCTTGGCCAGCGCCTTGTCGCAGCAGATCATTACGCCGCGCCCGGTCGCTTCGCGCCGGCCCGCCGACCCTCCCAGTTCAATCGGCTTACCGGTTACCACCGCGGTGGTCGCCTGCCCCAGGTGCATCGCATAGGTATCCATCACCCACGCCATGGTCTGCTCGCCGGTGCCCACGTCCGGAGCCGGCACATCCTTCTCCGGCCCCAGCCAGTTCGCCAATTCCGCCGTGTAGCGCCGTGTCATGCGCTCCAGTTCTCCGCGCGACATTTTCCGCGGATCGCAAATAATCCCGCCTTTCGCGCCGCCAAACGGAATGTTCACCACCGCGCACTTCCAGGTCATCCACGTCGCCAGCGCCCGCACTTCGTCCAACGACACATCCGGCGCATACCGGATCCCGCCCTTGCCCGGCCCGCGCACCGTCGAGTGCAGCACCCGGTACCCGGTGAACACCTCCAGTTGCCCGTTATCCATGCCCACCGGAATGTACAGCGTGATCTCTTTGCTGGGATATTTCAGGTAGCGGTACAGCCCTTGTTCCAGCCCCAGTTTGTTGGCCGCCACTTCAAAACGCGCTTCCGCGTTTTGGTACACATTCATCTCTTCCGGTAACACACCGTGCGCCATGCAAAATTCTCCTTCACTGCCCGAACCGCGTCGAAGCTGCCGCGCAGGCCACACCCAGGCCCGCACTTTTTGTCGCGCTTAAATTGTAGGCCAAAAAGTAAGAGGGAAATATTCAGCGGGCTACCCACCCGCCTTTTGCCTGGCCGGGCGTCAGTATACGAACCCTTTTGCTACCCCGCAAGCCACACCTTGCTGTCGTTTCTAAGCGAATCAGCCTCGTCCCGCAAGCCGTCGAATCGATAAAATTTCGAGCAGCAGCGGGTTCGCAGGATTCGCGGCCCCTACTTTTAGTTGCGGAAGTAATCTGAAAAATGTTCAATTTTGAACAGACAGCAAAAATGGCTGCGGGTAAATTTGGCGTAGAAGTTGTGGTATAGACGAGATGCCGGAGCAAAGTGCTTCCGGGGACGCCATCTCGTGTATACCGTCGCGGCGGCCAGTGCTGATC
>DATCOK010000214.1:0-2470 GCA_036564765.1 Candidatus Acidiferrum sp.
CAGACGTAAAAGAAAGCGAAGATGAGAATCAGCGAGATGTACACCAGGGTGTAGAGGGGCTCGCCCCATTTGAGGCGGTCGGCGATGGTTTTCAGGAAGACGTAGCGAGCGCCGAAGACTAAGGCGATGGTCGCGGGAAAAGCGAGCAAAGAGCTGGCAAAAATCGGAGGGATTACGCCGCCGGAGTTTACGCGCAGAGGCAAGTACGTGGATTGCCCGCCCATGACTTTGCGGCCGACTACGCGCTTGGCGTATTGGACTGGGATGCGGCGCTGACCACCTTCGACGAAAACGATGAAGCCGACGACCGCAATCATCAAGGCGACGAGAAGGATGAGCACCAGGGGAGTAGCAGCGCCCCACTGTCCGGACTTGGCCAATTCGTAGAGGTTGATGATGGCGCGCGGGAGGCCGACGACGATGCCGACAAAGATGATGAGGGACATGCCGTTGCCGATGCCGCGTTCAGTAATCTGTTCACCAAGCCACATGATGAAGGCCGAGCCGGTGGTAAGGGCCAGCACGGTCATGATGGTGAAGCCAAAGCCGGGATGATAGACAAGCGACTGACCATTGAGACCTTGAGCCTGCAGGGTGGCGGCGATGGAAGAGCCCTGCACGATACTGAGCACGATGGTCAAGTAGCGAGTGTATTGGGTGATTTTGCGGCGACCGAGTTCGCCTTCTTTGGAGAGGCGCTCGAGATACGGAAACACCACGGTCATCAACTGCAGAATGATCGAGGAGGTGATGTAGGGCATGATGCCCAGTGCGAAAATGGTCATGCGGCGGAAGTTGCCGCCGCTGAAAAGATCGAAGATGCCCAAGACGGAGCCGGCAGCCTGGTTGAAGAGCTGGTCGAGGATGCTTGTGTTGATACCGGGGATGGGGATGTGCGCACCGATGCGATAGACGGCCAGCAAGGCCAGCGTAAACAAGACACGGTTCCGCAGGTCTTCGATGCGGAACATGTTCTTGACGGCTTCAAAAAATCGGTTCATCTGTTTTGCGCTGCTCCCTGGTTATAGCTCGAAAATTTTAGGCCGTCAGCACTTCGAAAGTGCCACCAGCGGCTGCGATTTTTTCTTTGGCCGACGCGCTGAACGCGTGCGCGTGAATAGCGATTTTGGCGGTCAAGGTGCCATCGCCGAGGACTTTGATACGGTCCTGCTTGCGGCGGATGAAGCCGTGGGCGCGGAGCAGGTCCGGGGTGACGGTTTCGCCGGCCGGGAAGACGTTCAACTCTTCCAGATTGACGACGGAGTAAGAAACGGAAAAGGGATTATGAAAGCCGCGCTTGGGCATACGGCGATGCAAGGGCATCTGGCCGCCTTCAAAACCACGACGGCGGGAATAGCCGCGACGGGATTTTTGGCCTTTGTTGCCGGCGCCGGAAGTTTTGCCGAGTTTAGAGCCGATACCACGACCAACGCGCACTTTTTTCTTGCGGGAGCCGACGGGCGGCTGCAGGTTCGAGAGCGTGTACTTCGGGCGTCCCGCGGGTGTGGCCGGTTTATGATGACCACGGGTGCGGGTGCCTGCTTTACGGTTACGCGGACCGCCAGCGGGCCTATGCGCGCTTTGTTTTTTTCTGGGCATCGTTTATTCCACCACTTCCACGAGATGTCGTACCTTGTGAACCATGCCGCGCGTTTCGGGAGTGTCCTGGCGCTCGACGACGTGATGCATGCGGCGCAGACCGAGACCCTTGATGGTCTGGCGCATATCGTCGGTGCAAGCGATGGCGCTGACCACCCATTTGATCTTGAGCGTGCCGCCCTTTTTCGCTACGGGCTGCTCGCTGATGACGAACTGCTTGCCAACATGATGGCCGCCGGATTTTTTCACCGCTTTGCCGTGCCGAACTTTTACGCCTGCTACTTTTTCGCTCATTAGATCGTCTCTACCGCCTCGCGAGGATGCCTGCCACGAATTTCGTCCACGGTTTTGTTGCGGGTTTCCGCCACGTGCGCGGCGTCTTTCAAACTGAGCAGCGCCGCGAAGGTGGCTTTCACCACGTTGTGCGGATTGGAAGTGCCCAGGGACTTGGTGAGCACGTTGTGAATACCGGCGACCTGCATGACTTTACGAACGGGACCGCCGGCGATGACGCCGGTACCTTCGGAGGCGGGCTTGAGCAGAACTTGCGCGGAACCGTAATTGCCGATGACCTGATGAGGAATGGAAGTGCCCTTCAGGTTGAGCTTAATCAGATTTTTCTTGGCTTGCTCGATGGCCTTCTTGATGGCCATGGGAACTTCGCGGGCTTTGCCCATGCCAAATCCGGCGTGGCCGTGGCTGTCGCCGACAACGACCAGAGCGGAAAAGCTAAGGTTTTTGCCGCCCTTGACCACTTTGGTGACGCGGTTGATGGCGATGACGTCATCTTTCAACTCCGAAAGATTGACTTCGAGGAGCCGCCGAACCGCTAAACTGTCTCGCAATAGTTGCTTCGACATAGGCTTAGAAC
>DATCOK010000215.1:0-2447 GCA_036564765.1 Candidatus Acidiferrum sp.
TCCATGGGGCTTCTGATGTGCTATGCCGGGTAGGGCAGCGGTAGAGTTTGGGGCATAGATTTGATACGGCTGAGTAGCCGGGGTTTCTGCGTGGGGTGATTATGAGGATGCACTTGCTGCGGAAAATTTTTCTGTTGTGCGCGGTGGCGATATTCGTGGGATGCAGCGGCGTGCCGCAGGGCACTGGCCCAGGGCCTGGTGGACAGAATGCCACCCTGACGGTCACCATGACTTCCAAGCCGAACATCAGCTTGGCGAATGTTTCGATTCTTTCCGCAGCGGTGAGCGTTACGGGCGTGACGTTGAACCCCTCCAGCGGCAGCCCGGTCTCCTTGACGCTCAATCCCACGGTTTTGCCTGTCGATTTGACCCGGCTGCAAAGCGATTCCGCGTTGCTCGGCACCTTGTCGCTGCCGGCGCAAACGTACTCGAGCGCTACGGTGACATTTTCCGCGCCAGTGGTGACCGTCGATAATCAATCGGGTGCCACGCTCAACGGCACCTGCGCGAGCGGGACGATCTGCCAGATCGTACTGGCCGCCGGAACTTCAACAATTAACACCGCACCGTTTCCGTTGACGCTGGCTTCAGCGCAGGTCGCCGGTGTTTCGATCAACGTGGATCTGAGCACGGCATTGACGCTGGCCAGCGATACGGTCGCGTTGAATTTCAGCGCCATCAATGCGGCCACAGCCACGACGCTACCGCGCAGCGGGACGGCTTCTGGAACGCTGGATCTCATCGAGGATCTCGTTGGAAAAGTTACGGCGGTTTCGTCTAACGCCGTAACGGTGCTGTCCAGTAGCGGCGTATCGCAGTCATTTGCTTTTTCAGGAACGCCAGTGGTTGAAGATCCGCAGGGGCTGTGCACGGCGCTCAATGCCACTTGTCTCGTGGCCAACCAGACGGTCGTCAGCGTGGACGCCGCAGTCAATACCGATGGTTCGCTGACACTCAACTCCGTGGATCTGCTGGATGCGGGTCCGCAGGATGAACTGGAAGGCACCCTGCTGCGCACGGCTACCCCAGGTCAGTTTTTTCTGGTGGTCGCCAACAAGATTGTTGCTAGCGGAAACAGCACGCTGGCCGCGGCGGTGCCGGGCGATATTTTTCTGGTTACGTTGGGCAACGCATCTTTTATTGTCGACACTGATGAGTTTTTTAACAACGCTTCGTTGCCGTCCAGCACGGTGAATAATCTTTTTACCAGCGAGGCGGACTTGCTCGACGGGCAGGATGTGATGGTGCATGTGACGGCGGCGGCCGGCGGTGCGGCAACTAACGATCAATCGGCGACCACCGACCGGGTGCGCTTGCGCTTCACCCGCACCACCGGGACAGTGCAAAGCGTTTCCGGCCAGGCAGTGACGCTCGCGACCGTGCCGCCCTTCATTCCGCTCCTTACCAATCCGCAGGCCGAGACCATCAACAACGCCACGAACTTCGAAGGCGTGACCGACGCCAACAGCCTGGCGTTCGGTCAAGCCGTCTCCATTCGGGCGTTGTTGCTGAACAATTCGACATTTAATTTTTACGCGGCAAAAGTCCGCGTACAGCCATGACGCTGAGGGGAAAGGAAAAAGTCGGCTAAATATTCGTCCGGCGCGCTATGATGTGCTTGGTGTGGGCCGCTTCCGCGGGCAGTTCCACATTTAGCGACATCTCGCTCTTATTACGCAACACTCCGACCTTGACCTTCGTGTCTTTGCCGTTTTTGTCGTCTTTGCCCTTTTCTTCGTGACTGGCAGACAGCTTCTGGCGTAAATCGCCTACGGATCGCACGCGCTCCCCATTGACGGAGGTGATCACGTCGCCAGCTTTGAGGCCGGCTCTCTCCGCGGGTGAGCCGCCGTTCACCGAGCGCACCAAAATTCCTTCGCCTTCCGGCACGCCAAAGAATGAGCCTAGCTGTCCGCTCAAATCTTCCGCGTCAATGCCCAGCCGCGGATGGCCGATAAACAGCGCGTTGCCATCGAACCGCATACCCGGTACGCCCGGGCCGTCTGGCCACTCGAGCACTTCCGGCAACTCGGCGACTTCGGGCAGATCCGGCATTTCGGGTATATCCGGCATGCGGAAGGCAAAAGTGCCCGGCGTGGCTTTCATGCGGTTGCCAAGGCGGCCACCTTCGGCTTGAGCCAGTGTTGCGCTGAGAGCCTGCGTGCGCCCATCGCGCCATACGGTGAGCTGCACATTTCGTCCCGCGGGAGTTTCGCGGATCAAGCGGCGAAATTGCAGCGCGCCTTCCACGTGTTGCCCGTTCAGTTCGGTCACCACGTCATTTTCTTTCAGGCCAGCCTTGGACGCCGGGCTATCCGGCGCGACTTTGCCGATCATCGCGCCGCGCTCGGCGGGCAACTTCAATTCCTTGGCGCGCTCGGCGGTGACGTCCATGGTTTCCACCCCCAGCCAGCTGCCGCCCTCTTCACCCGAAGAGATCACCATCT
>DATCOK010000216.1:0-3565 GCA_036564765.1 Candidatus Acidiferrum sp.
TTGCAGCCCAAGGATCCGCAGGAACGCGAGATCCCTTCTGCGCCTCCAGTTACACCCGCACCAGTTCCCGCGCGCACTGCGCCATCCGGCTTGTACCTGCGCTAAGCCGCAGAGCCCGGATGCAAATCGTCGACATTCGCGAAACCGTTGTCCCCATCAAGTCGAAAATTTCCAACGCCTACATCGACTTCAGCCAGATGACCGTCAGCGTCGTGGCGCTGATTACCGATGTCATGCGCAATGGCCAGCCGGTCGTCGGCTTCGGCTTCAATTCGAATGGCCGCTACGCGCCTAGCGGCCTGCTGCGCGACCGTTTTATTCCTCGCCTCAAATCCGCAGCACCTCAAGAAATTCTCGACCCCACCGGTGAGAATCTCGATCCCTTCCGCATCTGGGACGTGCTCATGAAAAATGAGAAGCCCGGTGGCCACGGCGAACGTTCCGTCGCCGTCGGGGTGCTCGACATGGCTGTCTGGGATGCCGTCGCCAAAATCGTCGGCATGCCGTTGTATCGCCTGCTCGCCGATCGTTTTCGTAACGGTCGGTTCGAACCAAAAGTGTTTGTCTACGCCGCCGGCGGCTACTACTATCCCAACAAAGATTTGAACGCTCTGCAGAACGAGATGCGCAGCTACCTCGATCTCGGCTACTCCGTCGTCAAAATGAAAATTGGCGGCGTCCCGCTCGCCGAAGATTTGCGTCGCATCGAAGCGGTCTTAACACTTCTGAAAACTCCCGACCAACTGGCTGTCGACGCCAACGGCCGCTTCGATCTTGCCACCGCTTTGGCCTACGCCCGCGCGCTGGCCCCCTACAGGCTGCGCTGGTACGAAGAGGCCGGCGATCCGCTTGATTACGCCCTGCAAGCCGAGCTCTCGAATGTCTATGAGCCTCCCATGGCCACTGGAGAAAATCTTTTCTCCGTACAGGACGCCCGCAATCTGATCCGCTACGGCGCGATGCGTCCCGACCGCGACATTCTGCAATTCGATTGCGCCCTCAGCTACGGCCTCGTTGAATATCTACGCATTCTCGAAATGCTCCAGGAAAATGGCTGGTCTGCGACGCACTGCATTCCGCACGGTGGCCACCAAATGTCGCTCAACATCGCCGCGGGCCTTGGACTGGGCGGCAACGAATCGTATCCGGGAATTTTTCAACCCTTCGGCGGTTTTGCCGATGGCATCCCGGTGCAAGACAGTTACGTCGCGTTACCGGACATCCCAGGCATCGGGTTCGAAGCAAAGTCGGAATTGTATAAAGTAATGAAGTCGCTGGCGGAAAAGTAAAACCGTCCAAGCACAGTCGCGCTCCTTAAACTTCTCGGTGCTAGTTGTATCGCGATCCGCGCTTAGTGAATCACCATGGTGTTGATCCGCTTGGGCACTTCTCCCGCCGGAACGATGGCCACAATCTGCCGCGTGGCCGTATCGATTGCCGATACCGAGCGGTCCCCCGAATTCGACAGGTACAAATATTTTCCGTCGGGAGTGAACGTCACCCATTCCGGCACCGACCCGCTGGCTTTTTGTCCCTGCGGATGGACCTGCGGCAAATTCACGTGCCCGGTCAGCTCCAGCGATGGCAACGCATACTGGAAAATGGCGTTGGCCGCCGTGCTCGCCACCCACAAGAATTTGCCGTCGGGCGAGACACCAATACCATGCGAAGGCGTGCCCGTTCTTCCTTCCGCGACGCCGTAACCGCCGGGCTCATCCGGCAACTTGATTCGCCCAACCTCGGCGCGCTTGGCGAAATCCACGATCGCAAATCCGTTGAACCCCGAAAGCTGCGCAAAAATTCTCTTTGTCGATCCGTCCGCATTCGCTTCGAACGCCATCGGGCGCACCCCGCTCCCCAGGTTTACCTTCCACACCGGTTCTTCGGTCTGCAGATCCACCACCGTCAGCGTCTTGGCCTCAATCGATCCGCACACCGCATATTTTCCGTCCGGCGTGACGTACACGTTGTGTACCGAACCGTTCACCGGAATCTTCTTGGTGGTTTTCAGCGACACTGTGTCGATCACTTCTAGCGACCCAGCCCCGCTGCGAATCCCCACGATCAACCGCTTGCCGTCTTTTGTAATCGTAAGATTGTTGGGATGCCCGCTCAGCGGAACTTTCTCCCTGATCTTTCCGGTTCCGCCGTCCACCACGTCCACCACGCTCTCGGCTTCGTTGCTGATGTACACGCGCGAGCCATCCGGGCTGAACACCACCCCGTGCGGCAGCTCGATTCCCGAAATTGTTTGCACCACTTTGTTGGTAGCCGGATCCACCACGTCAACCGTGCTCCCTGCGCTGTTCGTGATGTAAATGCGCGTCTTCAGCGTCAACGGAGATGCATTCGAACGCTGCAAGTTATTCACCCAATCCGCCATTTTCAGCCAGTCCGGATCGCTCTGTGAGGCAAACTGCCGCCCTCCTGAGTGAAACGCTTCGCCACCCGCTTCCGGCGCCAGCGGATGCATCAGCAACCTGCTGCCCGCCGGGTCTCCCGGCAATACCAGCTGCATGACGCTGTCGAAATTTCGCCGAGACTGCTCCGCCGTGAATCCCGCTGCACCGTCCGTCAGGTGTTCCAGATGAAACGCGCGATTTCCCTCCGAGTGGCAACCGTAGCACCGCGCATGTCCCGCGCGTTCTCGCAGAAAAATTGGCTCGACATTTTTCAGGTACGCGCGAAACGCGTCATCCGTGGCCGCGTCAATCTTAGCCTCGCGAAGCTCAGAACCGCTCGACGTCCCGCTTCCCACCCACTCCGCGATCATTTTCCATTCCGGATCATCGACCGACGCCCAGAATTTCCCCCCGGTGTGTTGCGGATCTCCGCCCGCTTCTGGCGCCAAAGGATGCAGCAGCAACCGGCTCTTCATCGGCTCGTGCGGCGTAACCAGCCGCGACACCACTTCAAAATTGGCGCGTGACTGTGCCTCGCTCCAAGTCGAATCGCCCGCCGTCAGTGGCTGCAGACGCAATCGCGTATTCATCACTGAATGACAATCGTAGCAGCGCACCTCTCCCTGCCGCTTCTTCAAAAAAATCGGCTCGATGCGCGTGCGATAGGTGTTGAAGTCGAGCGCAGACGAGCTACTAGCCTCTGTGCTTTGCGGCCGCGGCCAACTGTTACCGGATGCGGTGGTCATGCCCGGCCAGGCGCCGTACAACAGAGCCGTAGCCACACTCATCACCAGCACAGCAGAACCTTTCTCGATCCCTCGTCGTTCCATCTCATCTATCCTGTGCGGCGATCAGCGTGTGGGCCGTGGTTCTGCAGGCCAAAATTTCCTCGGCCTCATCGTACTGCGCCGGGCGATGAACGCTAAATTAAGTTTTGGTTATCTTGCCCCATCGAACGGGCTGGCAAGTCTACACTGAGGGCACACGCACTACGCCATGAGGCCGCGGTTGACTCCGCCCGGAACTAAAATGAAAGCCGTCGCCGCCACCGGGAATCTCGGCACCGGGTTCCGCGAAGAGAGCCTTGTGCGCGCCGTAAACCAGGGCGCCGATTTTGTCGGCTGCGACGCCGGAAGCACCGATTCCGGCCCGTACTATCTCGG
>DATCOK010000217.1:0-4580 GCA_036564765.1 Candidatus Acidiferrum sp.
ATATTCCCCCAGCCATCAAGGTCCTGGGTCTCGAACGCGAAGAACATTTTGTCTTTACCACCGGCGGTAAGGCTGGAGGCAATGGGCCGCAAGACGTCGATGTTTGTCTCTACACCTTAATGAAGTGGGCCGGGCTCGCCGCCAAAGGCAATCCCTCCGCCCTGCACTTCCTGTTTGCGCCCCTGGAATTCTCAACTGCTGTATGGGAGCGAGTAGCAGCTCGCCCAGAAATTTTCCTGTGTAAGGGCCATGTCAAACCGTTTCTGGGATTCGCGGACGACCAGATGAAACGATTATTTGGTGAGAAAGGCCAGAAGAATATTCACCGCGCCGAGGTGGAGAAAAAATACGGATACGACACCAAGTACGCCATGCACGTCATCCGTCTCTATGGCGAAGCCAAGGAGCTCATGCAACACGGGCGCATTACTCTGCCTCGCCCGGACAAAGACGAACTCATTGCCATCCGCCAAGGCAAATATTCCCTTTCCGAAATCCGCCAACTAGGCGCGCAACTCGAATCCGAAGCACTGGCGGCTCAATCGCAGTCTCCACTCCCCGACGCAGTAAACCGCCAGGAGATCAGTGAGCTAATAGCCGAAGTTCAGCTGCAGTTCTGTACCTCTTAATCACAGTGGCGCTAAGGCTTGGAATTGGCCTCTACTTCTTCCAGCGGCCACGCGGAATGTTCCTCACCCAGAGCCACCTCAAGAAAACCCGACGCCGGCAATACATCTACCGGCAAACCCCCGTGCCACAACGCTACGCTGATGCGCAGGCTGGTTTGCCCAATCAGGTTGAGCGCTTCCCGGCGCACCGCTACTTCCAAAATCCGCTCGAAGGCAGCCTCGGCGAGATTTTTTGCGTTGAGGATGCACACGTTTTTCTGCTCCACCGCAAACTCCCGCAAATGTCCGCGCTCGAGCTTGACCACCACGGTCAACTCTTCCGCACCAGAGATCGTGATGCGAAATTCCGGATCCTCCAGCTCCGTCATCACCTCCGGAAAAAGTTCCACGCGTACGCAAAAACGCTCGTCCTCAAATCCATACCGCAATTCGTGCAGATAAAAAACGCGTCCGTGCATCGAGCCGCCGCGCCGTTCCGGCGAATACAATCCCGCGCCCAGCCACTCGAAGTACGAACTGTCGCGCCCGTCCACTTTCACGTTCACGAATCCTGTCGGCGCCAATTCCAGCGCGTGCTCTGGTTTGCGCTTGATGGGCTTGGCTAAATCGTCCGGCGGCACCCGCCCCAGCGCCAGATACACGCCGGTCAAATGTTTGCGAAACAGTGCATCAAACTCCGCATCGTTCGCCGTGCTGTGCTCCGGTCCGAACCACCAGCTCCAGTCGCTGCCTTCCGCGGCCAGCAACGATTCATACGCGGCCGCCAGCCCCGCAGCCACGGGCGCATCCGCGCGTTCTTCTTTACTCGCCTCCGCGGCCCGCGCATACGTCTCCCGCGCGTCCCACAACAATTCCCACGCCGCCACATCCTCGGCGTGACCGATCCACACATCAAAATTCGCGTTGATCCACGACGCGGGGAAAATCCCTCCGATAGTCGGCACATCGCCCGCGGCGGCAATCGCTTCCTTAGCCGTCAACGCCCGAAAATCCTGATCGTTGGAAATCCGTCCGTAAAATTCGCGCAAGAATTCACGCCCGTTCCCCGGGTAATACTCCCAGGCATTTTCTCCATCGAGAAAAATGCAAATCGTCAGCGGATGCGCGCTCTGCACCCGTTCGCCGAGATAGCGCAAGCGTTCATGCAAATCCGCCGCGGCCGCTTTCGACTCCATGCGGCTGTACACAAATCCAATCAGGTCCGACAAATGATGATCGCGGAACAGCCCAGTAATCGCGCCACAGTCCATCTGCACTCGCCACGGTTTGTACAATCGTTCCGCGCTCGAAGGAATCCCCGTCGAATCCCGAAAAAATCCCACGTTCAACGTGCGCCCCAGCACCCCTTCATCCGTGCCGAACCACTGAAACCCTTCTTCCGCCGCAATCGTCAGCGCCTGATCCGATACCGAGCCTTCCGAAGGCCACAGCCCCACCGGCTTCATTCCAAAAACGCGTTCGTGATACTCGCGCGCCCGTCGCAACTGTTCCCGCGCATCTTCCGGCCGGCGATACGCGCGCCGCGGCAACGGCGTCGACGGATTCGCCACCCGCGCAATATCCGAATCGCATACCAGCGGCAAAATCGGGTGATAAAACGGCGTGGTGCTCAACTCCACTTGCCCGCGCTGCGCCGCCTCGCGATACGCAGGCAACACCATGCCGACCAGTTCAATAATTTTTTCCGCCAGCTCGATTTTGTCCGTCTCGGAAAAATCGCGTCCCTTGGAAGCCAGGCGGCTCACCACGTGATCTTTTTCGAGCCACGTCTCTTCCATCCACGCCAATTGCGACAACACCTGCAAATCGCGCCAGTCCCGTGCGGTAAAGGTCACCTGCGCCTGCGCCCCGCTAGCCGGCCGCGACCACTCGTACAACTCCACGAAACGCTTCCACCGCGACATCAGCCTCTCGTGATTCACCTGAAACGCCCGCGCCAGAATCTCCGTCTTGTCTTCGCGCGTCAGCGCTTCCGCATTTTTAAATGCCAGTGTGAACCATGGCTCGTTGAATTTCCCGCTGGCGTACTCCTCCAGTTGCATCCCCAGCGACGGCACCACATTAAAATTCGCGTGGAACTTGGGAAATTCCTTCAATACTTCCACCATGCCGAAATAATCTTTGGTGGCGTGCAGCCGCGTCCACGGCAGCACGTACCGCCCGGTCTCCGGGTCGCGGTACTGCGGCTGGTGCATGTGCCACAACGTCACCAGGTTCACTCGCTGCATCGGTTCTCCCGCTCCTGTCTCAAGTCCGCCTGCGTGCTACACTCACCGTTCGCATCATGCGCATATTGGACCGCTACATTGTCCGCGAGGTTTTCCGCCACGCCGCGCTCGGACTGATCGTCTTCACCTTCGTTTTCTTTGTCCCTCAACTCATCCGCCTCATGGAGCTGTTTGTCCGCCACAGCGGCTCCGGCACGCAAATCCTCAAGCTGTTCCTTTGCATCTTTCCGGCCGTTTTTACCTTCACCATCCCCATGGCCGTGCTCATCGGCGTCCTGCTGGGACTCGGCCGGATGGCCGCCGATAGCGAAATTATTGCACTTACCGCCCTCGGAATTGGCCGCCGTCGCATTCTCCTACCCGTAGGAGTAATGGCCGTCGCCGGACTGCTGGTCTCCCTGGCCATGACCCTGTGGCTCTCCCCGCTGGCCCTGCGCACCTTTCGTTCCATTGAAGCTACCCTGATTGCCTCGCAAATCTCCTTCCAGGTCCAGCCGCGCGTTTTCGACGAGCGTTTCCCGCAACTCATCCTCTATGTCTCGGATGTGTCCGCCAGCGGCACGCAATGGCATGGCGTTTTTCTTGCTGAATCTGGAGCGGAAAGCGGTTCCCGGCTGACCCTGGCCGAGCGCGCGATTGTAATTCCCGAGCCCAGCCAAGGCAAGCTGGAGTTGCACCTGCAAGGCGGCAGCACCCACGAATTTTATCGCGACCGGCCAGACCGCTATTCGGTCACTGCCTTCGGCCAGAGCGACTGGCCGATCGACGTCAATAATCTGATCCCTACAAAAGTCCGGCAACTCAGCAATCCCGAGCGCACGGTCTCAAGCCTCTGGCACGACCGCGGCCCTGGCTGGCTCGAAGCCCGCGTCGAGCTGCAGCGCCGTTTCGCCTTTCCCTTTGCGTGCATCGTCTTCGCACTGGTGGCCGTGCCGCTCGGCGCGCAACCTCGCCGCGGTGGCCGCGCAGCCGGAACCCTCATCGCCATCGCCATGATTGCAGGCTACTACCTGCTTTTCATCACCGGCGCGGGCCTCGCGCGCCAGGGCGTCGTTCCACCTGCGCTGGGAATCTGGATCGCCAACCTAGTGCTGGCCTCATTCGGCATCGCGCTCCTGCCGCGCATGGAGCAATTTCGCGGCGAAGGGCGCTGGCTGCATCGCACCGGCTACATCCAAACGCGCTTGCGGCTGCTGCGGCGCAAAGCCCGCGCCGGCAAAGCCGCGGTACGCAATATTCCCGCGGCCATAAACAACACTGTGCGTTCGAACGGCGATGCGCAACTCATCACCGGTTCGTACGGCAGCATTCCCCGGCTGATGGACCTTTACATCCTCCGCCGTTTCTCGCTGTACTTCGCGATGATCATGGCGGTGTTCGTTTTCCTCTTCGAGACGTTTACGTTTTTCGAATTGCTCGATGACATCGCCCGGCACCACGTGGCCTTTCTCACCGTCATCAACTACTTCCGCTATCTCACGCCCTATTTGATCTATAACCTCGCGCCGCTCGGCGCGCTCGTCGCCGTGCTCGTGACTCTCGGGATCATGAGCAAGAACAATGAAATCGTCGCTATTAAGGCCAGTGGAACGAGCCTGCATCGTTTAATCGTGCCGTTGCTGGTAGCGGGATTGATGCTCGCGGGTGCGATGTTATTGGTGGACGAAACCTATCTTCCGTACGCCAACCAGCGCCAAGACTCCCTGCGCAACCAGATCAAAGG
>DATCOK010000218.1:0-5281 GCA_036564765.1 Candidatus Acidiferrum sp.
CCCGATACATCCGCGTTCGCGGGCGCCTCGGTGACGATGATCGTATGCAGGTTCGCAGCCCCCGCGCGCCCAGCGGCGCCGCTCAACTGCCGCCAGATGGAATATTCCGTAATTAACACGCGCGCATTCGAATGCTTCAACAACTGCCACTGCTCGTCCGCCGACAATTTGTAATCAAGAGGCACCAGCACGCCACCTGAAAAAAATATCGCGTACGCCGCAATCAGCCATTTCGACTGGTTGGTCATGATGATCGCGGCGCGATCGCCCGCCGCGAATCCCGATTGCTGCAGCGTGCCGGCCACGGTCATGGTCCGGTCGCGAAATTCGCGGTACGTCAGCCGATGATTCTCCCGTTCGCGGTCGGCCTCGATCAGGCACACTTCGCGGGCAAATACTTCCACCGCGTCCTTCAGCGCTCCTCCGATGGATTGGTACTTGGCGAGATCCAGCATTACAGGCGGGATTGAATGCGCGCGGCCAGCGTGCGAAAGTCGCTCACGCCCTGCACTTCATAGTCCGGGAGTTCAATTCCAAAATGATTTTCAAGGCGAGAAAGCAGTTCCAGCGCTTGCAAACTGTTGATGCCCAGCTTCTTGAAAAAATCATCGCCGGCCGCCAGCGAACCCGCCGGCACCGCGAAATGTTTGGCCGCCAGGTCCAGCACTTCCTGCGTGGTCTGCTCTACGGTGCGCATCAGCACTCCATTATAGCCAAGCAGCGGGCCGACGCGCCGCTACGGCAAATACGGCATGGCATCCGTCGACTCCACGAATTTCTTCAGCGCCGCCATCACCGCCGGACGCGTAAACAATTCGCAGAACAGATCGATCTCCCGACGCAACTCTTCGCGCGGGATGGGCTTCAGAAATTTCTTGGCCGCTACCCGCGTGAACGGATCAAATTTTTTAATTTGCGCTGCATTTGAACGTGCCACCTCGAGCGCTTGCCCTTCCGCCGCCAGTTGCGAAACCAGCCCAACGGCCTGCGCGCGCGCGGCATTCACGCTGCGCCCGGTGAACAGCAAATCGCGTACCAGCGCGTTGCCGAGGTCGCGCTTCAATCGCGGAATTCCGCCGAATCCCGGAATCAGTCCCAGCCGCAATTCCGGAAACGCGAACCGCGCCATTTTATCCGCAATGATCAGGTCGCACACCAGTGCCAGTTCCAGGCCGCCGCCGAAGCAAATCCCATGCACCGCCGCAATGGTAACGAACGGCGCCGCATCCAGCGCGTTCAGCACCGCATGAATGCGCTCCAGAAAATTCCGCACTCCGACATTGCGCTCCACTTCTTTCAATTTCGCGGCGCCTTCATACAGCTCCCGCAAATCGGCTCCGGCGGAGAAACCGTGCTTTTGCGCGCTGGAAATAATGCAGACGGAAGTGTCAGCACCGAGAGCGTCGAAGGCCGCCACGAATTTCTCCAACTCCTCGAGCATCACCGTACCAATTTCGTTGGCCGGTTCGCGGTCCAGCACCAACTCGACCACGCCGTCGCTCCATTCCCAGCGCAGCGCTTTACCCGCGAACGATTTCATCACGGCTTGGCCCCGTACATCTCGGCAATTTCCCTGGTGAATCTGCGGTCGATGGCGTCGCGGCGGTACTTTCCATTGGCGGTGAGCAATCCGTCATCAGCAGTCAGCGGCTCGCGCAGGAGCGTAAAGTTGCGGACCTGCCGATAGTGCGGCAAATCCGCGTTTACCGCGTCGATGGCTCTCTGCACGGCAGCCCGAGTCGTTTTGCCCGCGATTAGCGCACACAAATAACCGCGCCCGTTACCGACCACCACCACCTGCTGCATTCCGCGCAGTAACTGCATGACCCGCTCTTCAATCGGCTCTGGCGCGACGTTATGGCCGGAGTTCAGAATAATCAAGTTCTTGATGCGCCCGACAATTTTCCAGTTCCCCAGCTTGTTCTGCTCACCCTGATCGCCGCTGTGAAACCATCCCTCTTTCAACACGCGCGCGGTCTCTCCCGGCTTGTTCCAGTAACCCGGAAAAATATGTGGGCCGCGCACCACAATCTCCTGATTCTCGCCAATCTTCATTTCAATTCCGGAAATCGCCTGTCCCACGTAGCCCGGCTCCACGGGAATCGCCGGATCGTCCATGGTGCAGATGGCCGTCGTTTCGGTTAGCCCATAAACCTGCAGCACCGGAATCCCCATCATCATGAAGAATTCCTGGGTCTCCACCGCCAACGGCGCCGACCCGCAGATCAACGCGCGCAAATTTCCGCCAAATCTTTTTTTCACTTTATTGAAGATCAGCCGCCTTCCCAAACCCAGAGCCAGCGCGTCCACGGCGTCCAGTCGACCAAATTTCGTCTCGCGTTCGCGCTCCCAACTCTGCGTTGCTCGCGCAAACAGCATGCGAATCGGAAACGATTGTTTGGCAATCGAATCGAGCACTCCGCGCCGCACCCGCTCCAGCAGCGTCGGCACGTTCAGAAAATAGTTCGGCGCGCTCACGCGAATCTCGTCGGCCAGTCTGTTCAGGTCGGACGACAGGGTCAACACGCTGTCCCGCGACAAACATGACAGCAGCAAAATCCACGACCCCGCAAAATTAAATGGCAAATAATGAAAGACGCGATCCGCATATTTCGCCTTGCCCATCAACTGGTCCAGCCGCTCGCCGGTGCACTTCAGCATGTGCGTCACGTTGCCGACGTTTAAGCACACGCCCTTGGCATCCCCGGAAGTGCCCGAGGTATAAATTATTGTCACCAGGTCATGCGCTTCGCGCGCAATCGGGCCTTCCACGACCGCTTCCCGCGCCGGTGCGATCCGCAGCATCTCTTCCATCGAAACCCGGTGCGGCCGGTCTTTCCAGTCGCGCCCGATGCCCTTCACCAGATCGCCTTCGCCCACTACCAACAGATTCGGCTGTGCGTCTTTCATCATCGCCAGCAATTCGCCGGCGGCCTGCCGCGGATAGAGTGGGACCACCAACACGCCTTCGGCCATCAGTGCCAGGTCCACCGAAATCCACTCGATAGAATTTTTGCCTAGCAGCGCGCAGCGGTCTCCCGCGGTCAGTCCAAATTTGCGGACATAACTTCGCACGCGCTGCACGTTGGCCAGCAGTTCCCTGCCGGTCACCACGGTGAAGGTCTCGCCGCTGACTTCGCGCAACACTACGCGGTCACCCGCGCTCTTCAGTTGGGTGAAAATTGCTTCCAGGAAATTAGCCATCGTTGCTCAGTGATTGGCCGCGAGGACGGCGGCCGGTGCATCGTGACGTTCCGCAAGTTGCAACAGATTTTCGCTGAGCGGCGGCAGGTACTCTTCCCAGGACAAGACCCCCGAGCGCAACGGAAACTCCGGATACTGGCGGCGCACCGCATCCTCTAACAAAACGCCCATGCGCGCCATCACTTTTAAGTTTCGTACCACCGTTTGTCCAATGCCTTCGCGCACCAATTCCCGTTCCGCAACCAGTGTCTCCATGATCTGCAGCAGCTTGGGCTCCAGCTCCGGATCATCCACCGTGATAAAAAGATGCTCATGCCCGCGCTCGCGCATCAGGTTGCGGATGCGTTCATCCATAGTCACGCCCGCGGAAGCCACCAGGCTCGGCATGGACGTCACGATGCCGTGATAGCGCGAAGACACCATGTACGTACACGCGCGCAAAATGGATACCAGCTGAAACATGTCGTAATCGTCGGAAGTGAATACCGGAGTTCCGGGAATTTGCGCCGCGATTTCGCGGCAGGCCACGGCATCCAGCCGCTCCATGGCCACCAATATCGGAAACACGCGGTGCCGTTGTACAAAGGCCTTGGTCGCGTTGGTAATTCCTGAAACATACCGGTGGAAGCGCTGCTCCACTTCGCGCCCGGACTCGTGAAAATAAACGGTGCGGTACTGGCTTTCTTTGTATGCACCGGTGGTCACGCGCGCGGCATATTTTGCGATCGACGCCTTCACCGGCCAAACGAACGGATGAATGGGGCAGAGCACCAGCACCGGCGTGGTTCCGTCCCAACCGGCTTCGCGCAAAACTTTTTGCGCGTACGACTGCGGATGCGGTTCGAATGTCCATGCAGTGTCCGTTCCCAATTCCGCGGGAATCCCCAGGGAGCTCAACTGCTGCTGCGACTCGGTATTCCGAGTGATCACCAGCGACTCATGCACGTATCGCGCGCACATGTTGCGAATCAGCGGATCCATGTGCCCCGCTTCGCCGCCGTAGCCCACCGACAATTTATTTTCCGCGGAAGCCAGGCCCAGCGACCCGATCATCATGGTGGTCAATGCATTCGCGAATTTGCTCTTGAACATCGAGCCTTCGCAGGCAATCACCCCATGATTTTTCCGCACCTCGCTGTACAGAAACGGCGGAAACATGTCCGGCAGGTGCACCTGCCGCGTGCCTCCGAAATATCCCTTGGTGCGCCCGAAATCCTGGGTCATCACGCTGAAGTCCACGTTGCCCGCGCCCAGCACGTGGCGGATCTGGTGCAGCATCTCGTTCACGCGCACGTCGCTGCCGGTGTTGCGCGTGCCGTTGTACCCGGCGAAAAGCAGCCGCAATTTCTCGCCGCGCTTCCAGCCTTGACCGCGGCCCAGTAGCCAGTTCACCCGCGCCAGTCCGATGAGCGCACTGACCCACGCCACTAAGAAAAAATCCGTCATGCTCGCGCGTGCCCCGCAATCGCCGGAATTGCCGCCGCGCCAGAAGCCCCCGGCCAGACCTTAGCCGGGTAGCGAAATTTATTGTCGCGGCTGAATTTCAAAAGCGGATAGGCATACGTTGAAAATTTGGCGGGCTCTTCGCCGCCCAGCTCCGCCACCACGCGCGAATTATCAAAGACCGTGTTCCAGACCAGGTACGGCCAAAAAACTTTCAGCAGCGACGCTCCGTATCCCATCGGCCCTCGCCCGCGCGAAAGCCGTTCCACCAGGCCGGAAAATGGCCGGCCCAGCCGCGGTATATACGTCGGCTTGCTGGTTTTTCCTGCACCGGCCAGCGCATCCGTCAACTCGCGAAACGTCTGCGAACCCGCTCCGGAAGACAGATGATAAATCCCGTGCGCGGGATTTTCCATCTGATGAATCGTTACTATGGCCTTGCTGACATAATTCGCCGGCACAATGTCGATGCGATCGCCCGGCCGCAGCGGCAGCACCGGCAATCGCGCCAGCACATCGAACGCCTGCACCATGTCGAACTGCGTCGTCTGCGGCCAGCGGCTGTCGCCCAGCACAATGGCCGGCCGGAAAATCGTGGTCGGCACATCCGGCAGCAATTGATGCACCATGTGCT